>DASVBB010000163.1:0-28393 GCA_036376045.1 Nitrospira sp. | reverse complement strand
TACGGTGTGCTCGGCAACCTGCTCGTTATTTTCTCCGTCTCGATCGCCGTCGTATTTATCTTCCATCAATTCAGGCTCCCTTCGATTGCCGGATTCCTGGTCGCCGGCGCCCTGATCGGGCCGCACGGTCTGAATCTCATCGGGGACATCGGCACGGTGCAGGTCCTCGCGGAAATCGGCGTCGTGCTGCTCCTGTTCACCATCGGGATTGAATTCTCACTGGTGCAGCTGGCGTCGCTACGGCGACTGCTGTTCGTCGCGGGGCCGATCCAGGTCGGCAGCGTGCTGCTGGTCGCTTGGCTCGGAGCTATGGTCGTGGGATTGACCTGGCAGGAAGGTATTTTCTGGGGGTTTCTGGTCTCTCTCAGCAGCACGGCGATCGTCTTGAAGGCCTTGTCAAATAGAGGCGACAGTGATTCGATTCACGGTCGTACGACCGTCGGCATCCTCATTTTTCAGGATCTCGCCGTCGTGCCCATGATGCTCCTCACGCCGATCTTGGCCAGCCGGGGCGAAGGGTCGGGAGGATCGGTGCTCTACACCTTAGCCGGCTCCATCCTCGTCGTCGGATTGATTATCGTTGCAGCCTGGTATGCCGTCCCAAAGCTGCTTGAACACATCGTGCGCAGCCGGAGCCGCGAATTGTTCCTGCTGACGATCATCGTGCTCTGCCTGGGCATCGCCTGGTTGACCTCGCTGGGCGGTCTGTCGCTCGCCCTGGGCGCATTTATCGCCGGCCTGGTGATTTCCGAATCAGAATACAGCCACCAGGCGATGGCGGATGTGCTGCCGTTTCGCGACAGTTTCAACAGCCTCTTCTTCGTCTCCATCGGCATCCTGATGGATTGGCGGGTGTTGATCGATCACACCGTCCTGGTGGGGGGGCTGCTGCTTGCCATTCTCCTTGTGAAATTCGTGGCCGGTGGCGCGGCGTCTCTCGCGATGAACATTCCCCCGCGCTCCGCATTTATGGTCGGCGTCGCCCTGGCACAGGTGGGAGAGTTTAGCTTCCTGCTGGCCCAACAAGGCCAGGAGAGTGGCTTGCTTCGCGGCGCTCCGTATCAGGTGTTTCTCTCCGTCTCGGTGCTCTCGATGATCGTGACGCCGTTCTTGATGCAATGGTCGCCGCTGATGGCCCGTCGCATCGAAGCCGTGCAGAGGCTGCGACATTGGCTGCCGATGCGGACCGAGGCGCACATGCTTCAAACCGAAGGGAAGCAGATCCGCCTGAAAGATCATGTGATCATCGTCGGCTACGGGTTGAACGGCAGGAACCTGGCCCGCGTACTGAGCGAAACCGAGATTCCCCATCTTGCGCTCGACCTCGACGGCGACACCGTCCGGCGAGAGTCCCGCCACGGGGTGCCGATCTATTACGGCGATGCCACGAATCCCAACGTCTTGCGGCATGTCAAAATCGAAGATGCCAAGGTACTGGTGGTCGCCATCTCGGACCCGTTCATTACGAGGCGCACCGTCCAGGTCGCGAAAGGCCTGAATCCCAAGGTCCGAGTTGTCGTCAGAACCCGTTATCTGCGGGAACTGGAAGAACTCCACGACATCGGCGCCGACGATGTCGTGCCCGAGGAGTTTGAGACATCGATCGAGATCTTTGCGCTCGTCCTTCGGACTTATAATCTGCCGCAGGATTTCATCACGATCAAAGCCGAACAGGTCCGGCGCGAGGGATATGCGTTGTTGCGACGGAGCGAATTACCCGAATTGGCCCATCATCTTCGCGGCGGCACCTTGACCGATGCAGAGGTCGAAACCTGCCGCATTGACGATGATTCGCCGGCCGTTGGGAAAACTCTCATGGAGCTCTCGATTCGTCCGCGCACGGGAGCCTCGGTGATCGCCTGGACGCGCGACGGGGTCACGGAGTCGAATCCAGGGCTGAAAACGAAACTCAAGGGCGGAGATATTGTGGTACTGCTCGGCTCCCGCCTGCAAATACGGCGGGCCATGAGCTTGCTCTTGTCAGGTCAGTAACCGTGTGATTTCCGCTTCGGGGCTAGCTCTTCCAGCGAAGGGTGACCCGACCTTTTAGCGGATGATCGAGTGGCTGTCCGGTCTGTACGGATGTGAGGTGTGCGGCTTTCAATTTGTAGTACCACTTCGACGGCGTGTCTGCGTCATCGATCAACATCAGCGGCGGCTTATAACGCAGGCCCACCGCTTGACGTTCCATCGCCTGCCTATCCTGCTGCAAAAAGATGTTCCCGAAATACCGAAAAAGTGTTTTGGAAAATGGCAACCAGCTCAGGACGTTCCAGGCAGCGGAGAAATCCATCCGGCATTGCTGGTCGGTGAGAGGCGTGATCATCGCTCGCATGGACACGAACATACTCCCGCACTGAACGAATTCGAACCGCTGGTTGGGCAGCACAAAATCGATCGTCGTTGTGAGCGGGCCGCCATAGAAAAAGTTCAAGAGCTTGTACGGGGTGCTGTTTTTCGACGGCGCATGCGGAACCATGCGGAAACCAGCGGGGATCGGCTCGTACGTCTTGGCTTTCTCATGCATGCTGGCTTGCGTTCGCCACCAGGAATTTTGATGGACGAAGGGGCCGTGGAGAGGATCCACTAAGCCGACAATGCCGTCATCGATCGCGCAGTTCAGCAACGTCGAAATCTGAATCATCCGATAGGGAGAGGAAGGCAGAGGTAGCGGAGCGACGTCGGGAATCGATTGGTGAGGCTGCATCGGGTCGGGAATGAACACCCACACATACCCATCCCGTTCGCGACATGGGTACGTGGTCACGCCGATCTTGTCGGTTTGGATGGACGAGCCCTCGATGAGCGCGGGAATCTCCTGGCAGCGGCCTTTGTGATCGAATTGCCAGCCGTGATAGCCACACTCGACGCAATCGCCGCGGATCCGTCCGAACGACAACGGCATTCCGCGGTGCGGGCAGATATCCCGCAGGGCCGCAACATCTCCCGCAGAGTTTTTCCACGCCACAATCGGATGCCCGAGGAGCACCAGGCCTTTCATGCTGCCGGGGCGGAGATCGCTACTGAAGCACGCCGGATACCAGAATCCGGGCAATGGCGCACTTTTGGAGGGCTTAATTTCTGTGATCTGATCCAAGGAGTAGGCTCACGGGAACTTGTGGACTATATCTGCCGTAGAAAACTTGGTCAAGGTCGTTGTGTTGACAGGAAAAACATGCGGAGACTATAGTCAAAAACCTGCGAAAATACGACCTAGAAGTACATGAATCTTGTGAGGCGCCCATGACTACCACCCAAATGGACCCTGCGGTTGCTCTCGCCGACCTCCAAACCGCGAAGCCGGACCGGGTCACGATTGTGCTCTTGAGCGGTGATCTCGACCGGGCGATGGCGGCCTTCATTATTGCTACCGGTGCTGCGGCCATGGGCATGAAGGTGACGATGTTCTTTACGTTCTGGGGCTTGAATACGATCCGCCGGAAAGGTGCAACGAGTTCCGCCAAAGATTGGCTCCGCCGGATGTTCGGGTTCTTGAACAAGGGGGGCGCAGAGAGTCTGCCCCTTTCCCGCTTTCATTTCGGCGGTGTCGGGACGAGGATGATGCAACACGTGATGAAGCAGAACAAGATGCCCGGCGTGCCCGAGCTGATGGAAACGGCCATGGATCTGGGCGTGAAGTTCATCGCGTGTACGACCACGATGGGGCTCATGGGTATCACGAAAGACACGTTGATCGACGGGATTGATCAGTTTGCCGGGGTGACGACGTATTTGGCCGAGGCCAAACACGGCAGCGTGAACCTCTTCATTTGATGCCGGATCGGAGGCGACACAGGTGACTATGCAGGCGGATGTGAAGCTGGACACGCTCGGATATTTTTGTCCGATGCCTATCATCATGACGAGCAAAAAAATCAAGGAACTGACCTTGGGCCAGGTACTCGAAGTGGTTTCCGATGACGAAGGGATCAAGAAGGATATGCCCGCCTGGTGCGAGACCACGGGGCATCACTTGATGGGGATGGAAGAGGAGCAAGCGACTTCTGGACGAATTTACAAGGCGTTCGTCAAGAAAACCAAGTAACACGCGCAGTGCTCAAGGGGCGACTGTGAATCGAAGCCGGAGGTCATGAACATCCACCTCCGGCTTTTTTATTGTGGAGCGACCGGCTTTCATGGACCGCATTGTTGAATGTATTCCCAACTTCAGCGAAGGCCGTAATCCCGCCGTCATTCAGGCACTGATCGATGCGCTGGTCTCGGTGCCGGAGGTCCAACTGCTGGATCATTCATCGGATTGTGATCATCACCGGTCGGTGATGACGGTCGTCGGAGCGCCGGACGCCATGGTTGAAGCGATGTTTCGGGCGATCCGCATCGCGACCGATCTGATCGACTTGCGTTCGCATGACGGCGTGCATCCACGCGTTGGCGCCACCGATGTGGTTCCCTTCGTGCCGATTAAAGGGCTCTCGATGTCCGAGTGCGTGCAGGCGGCCAAGCGTCTCGGACAGCGGGTCGGAACTGAGCTTGGAATCCCTGTGTTCCTGTACGAGCGGGCTGCCTCGCATAGCGACCATGCTGCGCTTGAATCGGTGCGCCGCGGCGGGCTGTCGGGGCTGGCATTCCGTATGACCTCCGATCCCGATTGGGCGCCGGACTTCGGGCCGAGCCGGCCACATGACACTGCCGGCGCCATTGTCATCGGTGCCCGACCACCGCTGATCGCCTTTAACGTCAATCTGGCCTCAACCGATCTGGCCCTGGCACAGTCCATCGCGAGGGCCATTCGGCAATCGAACGGAGGCGTCCGACACCTCAAGGCCATCGGCGTGGAGCTGGCGAGCCGCGGCGTAGTCCAAGTGGCGATGAACCTGACGGATTATGAAGTGACGCCGCTTCACGTGGCGTTCAAGGCCGTGGAAGCTCAAGCGGCGACACGCCGGGTGGCTCTTGCAGGGACGGAAATCGTGGGGCTCGTGCCGCAGGCGGCCATTACCGAAGCCGCGAAGGAGGCGCTTCGTCTCGTTCGCTTACCTCCAGCGCAGATTCTCGAAGCAAGGATCGATGCGCTCATGGTTAAGCCGACCACGTTATCGACGGCTCCCATCTCCACGAAGGGACTGTTACGATCCTCCGTCTCAGAATTTCTCGAGGCCGTATCCGCACCGACCGCCGTGGCGGCCGGTGCCGTGGTTGCAGCGTTGACCGGGGCGCTGGCATCGGCGTTAGGGGTCATGGCCGCCAGACTCAGCCGGCAATCGGCGGCCGAACATCGTTTTGACGAACTCGCCCGGCGATTGAGCGATCTGGTCGAAGCCGATGGCGAGGCCTACAGGACGTTTGTCGCGGCGACCAAGCTGCCTGAGACCGACGCTCAGCGTTCGGTAGCGGTCTCTTCAGGCCTCCATGTCGCCACGGAGATTCCGCTTGAGATGGCGGAGCGATCGGCGGAAGCCGCCACCCTGCTCGCGGCCTGCTCGCACGCGGTTAAATCCAGGCTTCGATCGGACGTGCAGGTGGGATTGATCCTCGCGATCGCCTCAGCCGAGGCGAGCATGCACACCGCGAAGGAAAATTTGAAAGTGCAGCCAAATCAGCAACTTAGAGAAGCGCTGGCCGCAAGGGTCCGTGAAGTATCGGAGAATCTTGAGGAACTAAAGGCCCTGTGCTACACTCCGGCCCCTGGTCAGTCAGGAAATCACTCCGCGCAGGCATCGCCTGGGAAAGTGCAGACACGAGACGAATGGAAATCAAAGTCTTCAACAACAATGTCGAGAAAGCGCTCAAAGTCGCGAAGAAAAAGCTTGCGGGAGAAGGGCTCTTCCGAGAACTGAAGCGGCGGCGGTATTACGAGAAGCCCAGCGTCCGGAAAAAGGCCAAACAGCGGGAAGCCCAACGTCGACGTCAGAAGTGGTTGTCGAAGCGCCGGCCCGAATAGCCTCTCCGCCTAATCGCGTCGCCATCCTTCATTATCAGTTCGACTCGGTTCCGAGGTCATGCGTGAGGATCAGATCCATTCGGCGATCAAGATCCTCAGGCGGGAGATCCGCCAATGGCAGGAGCCGGTCGTCGGCGTCGTCGCACGAACATCGGATCGCGATCCCTTCCGTATTCTGATCTCCTGCCTGCTCAGCCTGCGCACGAAAGACAAGACGACCAGCGAGGCCAGCGCGCGTCTCTTCGCCCTGGCGCACACCCCTACCGCACTGCTGAAGCTGTCACGACGCAGAATAGAACGGGCGATCTACCCCGTGGGCTTCTACCGCACCAAGGCGAAATCCATCCATGCCATCTGCAACCGGTTGCTCGAGGAGTACGATGGCAAGGTGCCGGAGTCGATCGAGGCGCTGATCACCTTGCCAGGGGTCGGGCGGAAGACGGCCAATCTCGTGGTGACCGTGGGCTATCAGAGACCCGGCATTTGTGTGGATATCCATGTGCACCGGATCACCAATCGCTGGGGATACGTGAAAACAAGGACGCCGGAGGAGACCGAGCAAGCGCTGCGCGCCAAGTTGCCGAGGCGGCATTGGATCACGTTCAACGATTTGCTCGTGCCCTACGGCCAGAATCTTTGCCAGCCGGTGTCGCCGTTCTGCAGTCGCTGTAAGCTGATCGAGATGTGCGAGAGGGTGGGAGTCGTCCGGTCACGGTAGGCACGCCGGCCGCCGGCGCGCTCAGATGAAGAGGGTCGTTTCAGCGTCGGCCGTCAGGGAAAGAATGGCCGGCAGCCCCATCACTTCGTCAACTTGCCTGGATACCGCCTCGCTATCGACATCCATGTACTCCAATCCGGCGCTGCAGGCGATGAGGCGCAGCTTTCCCACCAGTTTGGCTTCTCCGAACATCTCCGAGATCTTCGGCACCTTCTTCTCTTTGAGCAAGCGTGCGACGTGTTCGCCGGACGCGGCATATTCCGGCGGAAAATCGATTTGGTCGAGTTTCCCTTCCGCCAGTTTCTTGATCGTCCAAAACAGGAGAATGACGATCACGTCCTTGCCCATGGCGGCTGCCGTCATGCCGAGCGTGGCCACCTGATGCAGCTTATCGTACGTGGCGTTGTGAGCAAACAGGACGAACTTCGGTTTCGGCTGGTTCATGCTACCGTTTTGGAACGCGAGCCTTGACACTGTTGATGTAGTCGTTGATTGCGGCGTCGACCTCGATGGGAGCCAATGGGCGATCGTGCGTTTCGCTTTCGTCGACGAGGTACTGATCGCGGTCCTTCTCCTGCCGAACGATCACCGTGTTTTCCGGGGTCACCTCGACGAGCATGAACCACTCGCGCGCGCCCTGTGTCATCACGACCTCCTTGCCCAAACCCTTCTTGCTGATTGCTATTTGAAGCTCGTCCGAGGCAGCCCAGGCCGGCATCGTGTCCCGCAGTTCGGAAGCAAGCGGCAACAGTACACCCAGGCAGAGGTAGAGCAACATCGCGCCCATTGGCGGATTATAGCCGCCGAAAGAAGCGCAGTAAACCAGGTGTGCTTGCTCGGCCGTTGTCTTGAGTGACCGTAGGTCGCATGTTAGGATCCTCTCCCCATGGACGGGCTGCTGTCGACGGTTCAGCAATATGTTTCCACTGACACGCTGATATGGCTGGCGGCCCTATCCGTCGTCTTTTTTATCGGCACGCTGATCGCCATCCCGTTCATTCTTGTTCGGCTGCCGCCGGATTATTTTGATGTCAGGGTCCCCCGTCCCTGGATGCAGGATCACCATCCGGTGTTGCGTGTTGTCGGCCACATTGTGAAGAATGCCGTCGGGGCGGTATTTCTCTTGGCCGGGTTTCTCATGCTGTTTCTCCCGGGCCAAGGGGTGTTGACCATGCTCATCGGGATTTCGATGCTGGATTTTCCCGGAAAACGGAAATTGGAAGCAAAGCTGATCGGCCAGCCGACCGTCCTAAACGTGATCAACCACATGCGAAAAAAGCGCGGGAAGCCGCCGCTCGTTCTTGCCCCGGACCATAAGCCGGAACCCGGCCTCAGGGCTGAATCATAACGTCTTGCTCTCAGAAGCCGAATGCTGCCACAACCGACCGTCTCCAATCGGCTGACGTTGTACCTGATCGATGGAAGTGCCTACGTCTACCGTGCCTTTTTCGCCCTGCCCGCCTTGAATAATTCCAAGGGGCTGCAGACCAATGCCGTCTACGGCTTCACGACGACGTTGATGAAAATCATCCGCGAGCACCAGCCGCACGGTCTGGCGGTGGTCTTCGATGAGCCTGGACCGACGCTGCGGCATGAAACTTATCAGGCTTATAAGGCTCAGCGCCCGCCCATGCCTGAAGGCATGAGCGCTCAGATTCCTTACATCCACCGGGTCGTCGAGGCGCTAGACATTCCCGTGGTCAAGAAGGCGGGGTACGAAGCTGACGATTTGATCGGCACCTTGGCTGTCCAGGCGGAGTCGGCCGGCTACGATGTCGTGATTGTCACCGGCGACAAGGATATGTTCCAACTCCTGACCCCGCACGTTCGCATTTACGATCCTGTGAAGGGCAAATGGATCGGCGAAGCGGAATGCCTGGTGCGATTCGGCGTCGAGCCGGCGCGCGTCGTCGAGGTGATGGGCTTGATGGGCGACAGCACCGACAATATCCCCGGCGTCAAGGGCATCGGCGAAAAAACGGCGACAAAGCTCATCACGCAGTTTGGGACGATCGAAGAACTCCTGCGTCGTGTGGACGAAGTGACGCCGCCGCGTCTGAAAGCCCTGTTGATCGACCAGGCCGAAAACGCCCGTCTCAGCCGGACACTGGCCACGATCGAGACGCGCGGCCCAGTGGAGTTTCATCCCGAGCGCTATCAGCTCAAGCCGGCAGATCAGGCGCGGTTTGCCGACCTTCTCCGCGAGTTGGAATTTACCACGCTGCTGAAAAACCTATCGGCTTCGGCGAGGCCGCCTGAGAAGCCGCGGCCGGGCACCACTCTCGTGATCGACGATGAGGCGGCGGCGCAACGTTTTCTCAGCGCCCTGCCCCAAGGCGCGCCGGTCGGCATTCAAGGCCTGCTGGGGAGCGGCTCCGGTATACAGGTCCCACTGCTGGGCTTCGCCTTTTCGGCGGGGGAGAATACGGGATTCGTGCCCTTCGAGCCTGGCACGAGCATGCCACCCGTTACGACACTGCTTTATGACGCGGATCGACCCAAGGTCGTCCACGATCTGAAACGTACCTTGTTGGCGTTTCACCAGGCCGGGCTCGGGTTAGACGGTCCATGCACGGACACAATGATTGCGGACTATCTTCTCAATCCCAACCGCCGCGACCATCAGCTCGAAACTATTGCCTTGGAGGTCTTGGGGACGCGGCTTCAGCTTGGACAGACAACGCCTCCGCAATCACTCTTCGAGGTCGAGACAGGCTCGCGGGAGGACGCTGCAGAGGCGGCCACCGTGTTGGCGAGGCTCGGCCCAGCCATGCGCGACCGCCTGTTGGAACAAGGGGCGCTCCCGTTGTTCACCGAAGTGGAGATGCCGCTTGTGCCGGTATTGGCCGATATTGAGCGGAACGGGTTTCTGCTGGACGTTGACCGGTTGCACGAGCTCGGCAAAGAACTGGAACGCGAGATGGATCGCACTATGGCAACGATTGCCGGCTTGGCAGGCGGCGAATTCAACATTAATTCGCCAAAACAGCTGGCTGCCGTGCTGTTCGAGAAACTCGGCCTCAAGCCGGTGCGAAAGACCAAAACAGGCTATTCCACCGATGAAGACACCCTCACGCAGCTTGCCGCCCAGCATGAGCTGCCGACGCATATCCTGAATTGCCGGAGCATCAGCAAATTGAAATCGACGTATGTCGATGCTCTGCCGCTGTTGATCGATCCGCAGACGCGTCGATTGCACACCACGCTGAATCAGACGGTGGCCGCGACGGGGCGCCTCTCTTCGACGGATCCGAACCTGCAAAATATTCCGGTGAAGGGCGAGTATGGATTGCGCATCCGCGAGGCGTTCGTCGCACCAGAGGGCTATGAACTGTTGTGTGCCGACTACAGCCAGATCGAGCCGCGCATCCTTGCGCACTTGTCGCAGGATCCTCGGCTGCTGGCCGTATTTGCCAACAGCGAAGATATCCACATGGCGACGGCCATGGAGATCTTCGGCCAGCCGGCGGCGCAGATCACCAAGGACATGCGCCGCGCGGCCAAGACTGTCGTCTTCGGCATCGTCTACGGGATCAGCCCCTTCGGTCTGTCGCAGAACATCGGAGTCCCGCAAGCGGAGGCCAAGAAGTATATCGAGACGTTCTTTGAGCGGTTCCCGGCGGTGCGGGCGCTTATGGACCGCAACATCGCCGAGGGACGAGCCAAGGGATATACGACGACAATCCTGGGTCGTCGTCGGCCCATTCCCGAACTGCAGAGCGGGGATCCGGTGCAACGCAGCTTCGGCGAGCGAATGGCCGTCAACAGTCCCATTCAGGGCTCAGCGGCGGACCTGATCAAAGTGGCCATGATCAATGTCCACAAGAGGCTTCAGCAGGAACTGCCGCAGACGAAGATGATCCTGCAGGTCCATGACGAGTTGATTTTCGAGGTGCCAGGGAACCAATTAGACAGTGCCAGACAGTTGGTGCAAAGCGAAATGGAAGGAGTGGGGACGCAACTGGGATTGTCGGTGCCGCTCAAGGTTGACATGGGCATTGGAAAAAATTGGAGGGTGGCGCATCCGTAAACATCGGCACGCCAGTTGCGAAGTCGCGCCGGTGCGATTCGATGACATGGGCGTAACGTGGTCAGGAGGTGGGATATGAATCAGGGACGCGTCATGATGATTTCGATGGGAATCAGCATACTGATGTCGATCGGTATCCTATGGCTCGTGAATCCGGTAGCCCCTAAAGCGCAAGAGCCCAAGCGCTTTGAATACAGGATCGTGGAAGTGCTTCCTGATACCACGACCATGCAGACCAAATTAAACGAGTTTGGCATGAGCGGCTGGGAGCTGGTCGCCGTTTCCATGGGAAACATGACAGAGCCCCGGCTGATTTTTAAGAAATAACTTCTTCCCGCGACGTGCTCATGTCGGAGCGAGGTATGAACGGGATGCATCCACCTGGCGGAGAGCTCTCTCGTCCGACGGGGACGACTGGACTCACCAGACGAGGGTTTCTCATTTCGACGCTGGCAACCGGGTTTGCACTGGCCGTGCGGCCGACATGGGCAGCGACAATCGTCACAGACTCCGCCGGGCTCACGGAGGGCGAAATCAGGATTCCTACCGGCGAAGGCGATATTCCTGGCTATCGGGCGATGCCGTCGGAAGGGCGCGCGTTTCCGGCGGTGCTGGTCGTTCAAGAAATTTTCGGCGTCCACGAGCATATCAAAGACGTCTGCCGACGATTGGCCAAATCAGGCTATCTGGCGGTGGCTCCTGAGCTGTACGCACGGCAGGGGGACGTTTCACGCCTGAGTGAGATTGACGAGATCCGCAAGATCGTCGCGAGAGTGCCGGATGCACAGGTGCTGGCAGACCTGGATGCCACCGTGGCGTGGATTAAGGCGTCGGGGACAGGACACATCGAGAATCTCGGCATCACCGGATTCTGTTGGGGCGGACGGATTGTCTGGTTGTATGCGGCACACAGCGCCCAAGTGAAAGCCGGCGTGGCCTGGTACGGACGACTCGTCGGAAAGGCGAACGAACTGCAACCCACGCAACCGTTGGACATCGCGGCGAGCCTGAAGGCGCCGGTTCTCGGTCTGTATGGCGGAAGCGACCAGGGGATCCCGCTTGAGACCGTGGAGCAAATGAAGCAGGCCCTCAGGGCTGCGGACAGCCCTTCGACGATTATCGTCTATCCAGATACGCCGCACGCGTTTTATGCGGATTACCGGGCGAGCTACCGCAAGGAGGCGGCGGAGGACGGCTGGAGCCGATTGCTCGCGTGGTTCAAGGAACATGGGATTGCCTAACCCCCTGTCTTTTCCCCCGTCCTTTCCCCTTCTACGTCGTTCAAACCTGTGCCTCTCGTTGGTATCCGCCTGCAGTGTCTCGTTCCTGGCTGCGTGTTGACGCGGGGTTAGGAGTGGCACTGCTCTTGCGGAGATGACCCGAGTTTCACCTCTGAGAAAGATTCTGGTTGCTCCACCTGAGAAAGGGATACCGCCATGATGCATGCCGTGGAACTCGATAAGCAGACAACATCATTCGTGCGACAACTTGAAGAGCAACGGCGGATTGAAAAGAATCTGATGGTGGAACGGGTGCGGGGTGCTAAGGAGGGACTCGAATCCGTGTTTCAGGACATCAGGGAGAGAGTGGACGCCTTGGAACGCATGACGAGCTCGGTCACCACCAGTTACATCGCACCGATCGGCTGGAGCCAGTTGATCTTTACGGGAGCTGACGGGCAGTCGTCGAACACCATCATGTTCGGCGATCCAGAGGCTGCGCTGTGCAAACATGACCGGATTCTCTATCTCGAGGATGCGAATTACCTGCGCCTGAGCGCGAATCCCCACTATGTCGAGCGTATTCTCCCTAATAAGTCGGCTCATGCCCGGGCAGCGGCGAATCCGTCGACATGGGACAATTTGGGATACGTTCACGTCGGCTACTCAACGTTGCTGGCGATCCCGGCCTCATTGGAAGCGACGACGGTATCGATCATGTCCCGACTCAACACGTTGTTCAATTGGGTGGAAGTCAACGCAGTGGCAGAGGATTGGCACGCACACGTGGCGGCGATCGCCCGGCTCTGGGTGGCCTATGAGGGAGAGTTCCGTCAAACGCCACCGGCACAATTCGTCAATCTTCTGGCCATGCCGAAGGAGGTAAAGACCCATCAAAACATGGCGTCGTTGGCCCCCAGTGCGGCGCTGGCCATGCAGCTCGAAGTGTCGCCTGGCAGCGGCACGACGCTCACCATCTATGAATCTATTGAGTTGGTCGCCACCACCCCGAACGGGCACGCCTATGTCGATGGCATCTTTGCCTGGGAACCAGTGGCAGTACAGGTGCGGGAGGGATGAGACCCAGAATGACGAAGCCTAGGAAGAATACAACGCGTCGACGATTCGTGACGTGTTGAACAGCAGGGCCTGTTTTCTTGTATAGGCTGCGTGCCCATAGTAGTGGTCGCGCGGGTTCGTCGATCCCGTGGAGTCCTTGTAGTCGACCAAGAGACACCGGCCTTCACTTGGGAATCGTACGGCGCGCCTGGCACATTCCAGCCAGCGCTCGAAGCCGTCGAACGGTTCGACCATTTCCCAGAGCGCTTTGTTCGCCGCCTTCGCCGCATCCGTCTGCGGAACAGCGTCGCTGCCGGCGACAGCGAGTTCCTGCACATAATCACCACCCCAGGCGACCGGCATTTCCATCGTGATCTGCGGCAGTTCCATCTTCGCGAGCCACGTTTTGCTGTCCGTTCGGAGATTGCGGTGATTCACCAGATGCAGCAACTTCCCGATGCCCGAAGGGTCCCACCCGTAGCGCACCGGCTGACCGAGAGTGACGATGTCCAATGCGACGCCCTTCAGCGGATCGCCGCCAGCCACAAGGTCATCCAGCCGTTTGACGGCTGCAGCCAGCTCCGCATGACCAATCTGCTCGGCGTAAGAAGTCAAAATGGCAAAGAGCCTGGCTCTGCCTGTTATCTGGCTTGGGCACATGAGATTTGACATCAGAGCCAGCACGAGTCCGGCTTGTCCATGTGCGTGCACCAGGATGCGGTCACCCGATGCGAGTTGCTGGGCATCGCAATGGGCCCGGAGGTCATTCAGCAACCGCACCGCTGCAATCGCACGTCCAAGGTGATGGTGCTCGGACGTCCAGAGTTTGCGCAGGCAGGTGATCGGCCTGGTCGAAGACTGCTTGAACGCATGCTGGACAAGGTTGATCGACACCTGCGTAAAGTTTCCGGCGTCACCGACCTGTTCATCGAGGAGGCGTTTCGTCGCCTCATCGTCGCTCAGAGGGGGCGTCACTCCCCCCGGAAGAAGAGGGATACCGTTGTGCTCTTGGCGCATGGCCGCCAGCAGCGCATCGAGACCCGACACACCCCTAGAGTAGCCCCGTTTGAGTCCCCCCGCTTCATCAAGACGCTGGACGCCGAACACGTCGGTCCCGTGAATGGCGCCGTGCAGGAACACGATCGTCCGAACGCCGGCCTGTGACAGGGTCCGGCCATGACGCGCCATTGATTCCGTCCATTCGGGGGAGTCGGGCGGGGCGCCGGTCGTGAATTCGGTCATGACCAATCGCTCACCGGGACTCTTCCGAGACAATTCGTCGTGCTGAAAATTGTTCTCCACCGGCATGGCACAACGTCATAACCGATCTTGAGGCCGCACTGCAATGGAAGGAGCTAGCGGGTGATGGGCGGCAGCGGGGGAGAGTCGTTGGCCTGAGGCAATGGCTGAAGCTTGTTCCTTGGCATCACGGCAGTCGCGGTGCAGACTTTCTTTTCTTCATCGATCTGCCGATCGATGATCTTTACGCCCTGGAGGTACTCCTGAACGATTTCCTCGCGGGTCAGTTCAATGTCCTGATCCGCATCCTTGCCCGAGCGTTCGCGAATACGGTCAACCATGTGCTCTTTCACAAAAATGCGGATCTGCTTGGCCAAGTCCGTGCGGGCCGACAATTCGGACACGCGCTGGCAGACGATCGGCCCCTTTGTCATATCGCCTTGACCGACGCCAATGACATACTGATCTGCGGGGTACCCGCCGCGTCCCTGATTCTCACGTGATGATCCCGCATTCGAGGTCGTCATGCCCGCATGGTCGCTCCGCTGCTTGAATTGCTCAAATGATTGCTCTGTATGATCTCGAACGGCGTCAGGTTCCGAGGCAAGACCCGTCATGGCCCACCAGATCGGCGAGAGCCCGATGACGAGGACGGCCGTGATCCGCTGCTCCCAGTTCCCCACCGATTACCTTCCTCTTCCTCCTCCGCCGTGACCACCACCTCCGCGGCCGCCATAGCCGCCGTGTCCGGCACCGTGATGACCTCCAAAGCCGCGAGGAGCGATGTGAGAAGGACCTCGTGGTGCGAGCATCGATGGGAGATGCTGTTGGATGGTCGGTGGGAGACGACGGGTCGTCGGCGCCTGATTGGGAGGCGTCACGCCGGCCGGCGGCTGGAGAAACTGATGGAGAGACCGGACGGAGTTTGAAGACGCTGAAGGGAACTGTTGGGCCAACGCAGAACCGCGACTACCGGCCGAGGGTGCAATGGCCATATGAGCGCCTGGAGGCCGGTTCTCGAGTTGAATTGGCCTGGATGAGCTGATGTGAGAAATTTCATTGAGTGTGAGCGGAACGGGTTTCCCGCCCGGCGGGCGGAGCACCGGTTGCGTGACCGGCGGCAACACGTTCGGATGCATAGCTGGCGGCCTCATGACGATAACTTGCTGAGCCACTTCCACATGGGGATTTGCGGGGTAGAGACCGCGGGCAGCGTTGAGAAGTCCCTGCGGTGGCACGCCACCCCAGGACGCGGGATACCCATAGGGTCCGACAATCACCCAGTCGGTCCAGGCTTGCGAGACCATCGCATTCGATTGAACGCGATTGAGAAGGTCCTGGCGTTGGAAGCTGGCCTGTTGCGCCTCTTCGGGCGTGGTCGCGCTCGCCAACAAGAGATTGGCCGCCTCCAGTTCTTTATGGAGGTCATCGATTTCGCCTTTCAGAGCCGCAACCTGATGCATGGCACTCTCGTTTTCTCGGAACGCAAGGATTGCCTGTGCCACCTCATCGGTATCGATTTGCGACGTGAGGTCGACGCTCACCACCACAGTGTCGCCCTCCAGCCACAGGTGTGCTTGCTGATCGAGCACAAGCACCAATCCGGCGGTATAGGTCCTGATCTCATCCTTGGTGATGTCGGTCCCGTCGACGACGGTGACGCCTTCCAGATACGTCGCCACCTGTTCCAGGGCATTGCGCTTCGCGGCGTCCATCGCCAGCCGCATGGCGTCTTCCCGCGTGTCACGGTCACCCATTCGAAATTCGCCCTGTGAGGAGACGACCCGTACTTCCGCGGAGAGCGGAGTGGCGAAACACCAAAGCAGAGAGGAAGCAATGAAGAAGATGAGCGGCAAACGGCCGGTGGTCGGCGGCCTCGATACCGCGATTGAACTGCAAGGCCGGTCGGGCATGAACGTCACCTTTCAAAAGGGCTGACGCATCCCTACACACCGATCACATGACGACGCCAGCATAACACCCCGCGGCGGTTTTCCGCCAGCAGCCTCGGAAGGGCTCGGCGCGGCTTGCCTTAACGAAAATTCGCATGCTAAGGTTACCATTCCCTTTTTGAATTTATGTGGAGAGGCGGTCCATGACGGCACCTTTTTGGCGTGTGTGTGCGCTGACGTTCGGCTTGTGTCTGACCCTTGTAATCGGCTCTACGGCGGCGACGATGCGTCCTTCCACTTCTGCAGTGGACAAGGGTACGCCCGCCAGCCCGCCGACTGAACATGTCATCCTCTTCGTGTTGGAAGGATTCAGTCAGGAATCACTAAAAGGCGGCACGATGCCGACCTTGAGCAAACTCATCAAGGAGGGGGCCGTCACCTGGTCGGCCACCGGCGTCAAACCGCCGCTTCGATTGCCGACGATGGCCTCGATCATTACCGGAGTGCCCGTTGAGAAACATGGAATCAACTGGAACAGTTTCGAATTCAGCCGCGGATACCCGCGAGCGCCGAGCGTATTTGACTATCTCGATTTGAGCGGAGGGCGGGACAGCGCCATTTTCTTCATGGATGAGTCGCTGTATCAGCTCGCGAGACCGGAACCGTATACGGATTATCAGATGTGCGGACCGCTGAAGCCCGAATGCACACCTGAACGGATCGTGGCCTACATCCAGCAATATTTCAAGAAGGCCACGAGTGGACACGGCTATGGCCACGCTATCCTTTCCCTGCCGCATTTTCTCGTCGTGCATCTTCCTGAAGCCGGTCGAGTCGGCGTCGCGCGGGGTTGGACTTCCAAGGAGTATAGGGAAGCCCTGCGCACCGTCGATAAAGCAATCAGCTCCGTATTGGAGATTTATAAGAATCAAGACCTCATGAAGCGGACCACCGTGTTCGTCACCTCGTTGAGCGCGGAGGGCGTGGATGCCGGCCAACAACAAACGGCGAATGTCGCGCCGGGTGTTCCCTGGATCGCGTCGGGTGTCGGCATCAAACCCGGCCATGCCATCCACCAGCCGGTGTCTATTATCGACACCGGTGCGACGGTGATGCGGACGTTGGGTTTGCAAACGCACACGGAGTGGGAGAGCCGGCCGGTGGAGGAAATTTTCCAGTACGCCTTTGTCGCTGCGGCTCCCAACTCAAACGTGCCCTGACGTGCACAATGAATCCAGGACATCAACTCGAAACATGGCGATGGGCAATCGGCGTCTTGGCCGTTCTGGCCGGCGGAGCCTGCGGGTACGCCGTAGCAGAGGCGGCGCCTCCACCCAGTTACACCAAGGAACATGCCATCTTGATTGATCCGACGGTGCTCGATCCTCCCTCATGGTGGTACGTTCCCGGGGTGACGCCGTCCATTTACAACTCGGACCCTGACTCGTTGGATGCATTCAAGACGACCGATAAGCGAACACTCGCCTTGAAGCCCGGCAAGTATAAGTTCATCAGTTTTACCTTTGATTTTCCCTTCTCCGTGAATCTGGAGGGCAAGCTGGATTTTGCCACTTCGCTCGACCAATGTGTAGAAGGGCGCGGGACCCAAACGCTGATCGTCCGGTGTAAGCGGACATATCCCTATGGCGGGCAGCCGGATTACACCTATCAATAACGAGGACACGGACCATGACGCAGGCTTTAGAGGATTTGCTGGAAGCACTTGAGGACGTGGACGATGCCACGCGCGAAGAAGCGGCCAAAGCGCTCGGGACCATCGCCGATCCGCGCAGTCTGGACGCCCTGATCAGCGCCTGTGGTGACGAATATTGGTCGGTCCGCGCGCATGCGGCGTCCGCGATTGCGAAAATCGGTGGCGACCGAGCCGTCGAAGCCCTCATTGACCTGTTCAATGATCCGATCATGGAAGTACGCAATCAGGCGGTCGAGTCGGCCGCAAGCCTGAGGACTTTGGTGTTGGACCGAATGATCACCGCGCTCAAGGACGAGCGATGGCGCGTGCGCGAGCACGCCGCCAAGACTTGCGGAGAAATCCGAGACCGTAAGGCCGTGGACGCCTTAATCGTGGCCTGCCGCGATCGGGACGGCGCAGTCAAAAGCGCCGCGGCCGAAGCACTCGGCAAGACCGGAGACCCCAAGGCCGTTCCGGTCATGATCAAGCTGTTTCGCGATACTTCGAAGATCGTCCGCGAGACCGCCGGCACGGCTCTGGTCTACATCGGCGAGCCCTCTGTCGATCCCTTGATTGAATGTTTCAAAGACAAGGATTTCGTCGTTCGCTGTCATGCCGCCCGCGCCCTCGGTGGCATGACGACCGATTACCAGATCGGTCGCACGTGGGTGCGCGACGCCAAGGTCGTCGATGCGCTTATCGCGGCACTTAAGGATCCCGACCGGGCGGTGCGAGAAGACGCCACCATCGCCCTCGGTATGATCGGTGATCCGCGCGCGATCGACGCATTGATCGAGGCGATGAAGGACGGGGCCGTGAAGCGCCATGCCATCGCTTCGCTCGGCATGATCGGAGACCCGCGCGCCTTAGGTCCCGTTTTGGATGCGCTCAAGGGAAAGGGCATCAGGCAGGACGGCACGCCGACGCCGGGTTGTATCGTGAGCGAGGATGCGTTCATCAAGGAGGCCGCGGCCACGGCGCTGGGCCAGTTCCGAGATCCGCGCGTCATCCCGGACCTCATCATGTTGTTGAAAGACGGTGTGCTCCGTGAAAAAGCGAGCGCTGCGCTGGCAGCGATCGGGGATACGGCCATCGAACCGCTTATCGCTTTCCTCTATGATCCCAAGGCGTCCGAGGTATCTGCGGAAGGCGAACGGGTCCTCAGTTATGCGTCTGTCCGCCTCAGCGCAAAAGACGCGTTGCGGCAACTGGTCTTGGAGACGCTCGAAAGAATGGGCTGGACCTTGCCGCAGGAAGATCTTGCCGTCAATTCAAGCTTCGTGGACAATGCCCGCGTCGACAAGCCCTTGGGAGAGGCGGGGAGGTTTGGACCCTCCGGTGATCTCGCGAAGTAGCGGCTATTTTCGCACGGCGATCCCGTGCGTATCCGCGGTCTCTTTCCCCTCCTTCATGTTCGTAATCGAAGCTTGTCCCTTGTAGTGTCCGACCTTGCCTCCCGCATCCACGTGGATGACGCCGACACCGGGAACTGTTCCCTTGGCATTGTTGACGCCTTTGTCGTTGCCGGTTAAGGGACTCGGCCCTCGCAAGCCAGCAAAGACATACTGTCCATCCGGCGCAACGTCCATCAGGTCGGGGGCAGGATCACTGTTCTGCTCAGTGACCAGATTGACAGAGCCCACGCTGAGATTGCTCAACGTATCGATGATTTCAATGTTATTGCCAGCCCGATCCACACTCCACAGGTAACGTCCGACCGCTCCCATGCCGTGGGAATCGGCGAACTGGCTGTCCCGTTGCGACAGGAGTTTGGCCGAGACGGACTTCGGCAGGTTGGTCAGATCAAGAGCATAAATATCGTAGGACAGGGGGGCAATGGGCCAGCCGCCTCCTGAATTGATGTACATGGTGCCGCCCGCCTCTATGCCGCCGCATCCCGCCGGATGGATCTGATTGTTGTCCAACGTCGCGACCACCTTCATCGGCGAGGCGGTCACGTCGGCCACGAGGAGTCCTCCGCCGCGAACGGTGATCAGCGCATACCTGCTCGTGGATTCCGTAATCGGACAGATGGGAGCATTGTCGGGCCGTTCGCCGCTTTCCATGGCTCCGAGATTCAAGACGTCCTTCTCGGGGTCGAAGCTGAATTTATGCGCCCCGTAATCCGTCCAGATACGAATCAATTTCTTTTCAGCCGTGTTGGCCGCCAGCGCCATTTTTTCGTTGGGTGTGGGCCACGCGGCATGCACGTTTTTGCCCATCAGGAGGCAGGCGTCGGCCTTTTTGGTGGCGGCATCAAGGAAGAGCACATGGCCGCTGAGGAACGAGACGAGCGCATGATCCTGCTTCGCATTGAAGAAGAGCATGTGAGGTCGACGAACGGGCTTCTTCGTCGCTTCCTCGCAAAATTTGCCGAGGTCTCCCGAAAAATCGATGGTCTGGGTCGGCTTGGCAGCGGAAGGATTCTCCGCTAATTTCGCGCCGTCATAGACATATAAGAATCCACCGCTTTCCTTGCCGGTGTCCGATTGGTCAGTCAGCCAGACTTCGTAGGCAGCGGCCGGTCGGATGCCGCCTGCGAAGAAGCATGTCAGTACGATCAAACCTTCCAGCCACCACCGGCGCGACGATGTGGTCGGTTGTTTCATAGGGACCTCCTGCCACAAAGGATGCAAAGCCACGAACGATGCGGGAAGTGATGGTAACGACTACTGATCTAGGGAGTCAATCAGCGCGATCGAGCCGGATATCGTCCTGTTCGAGCCAGGTCGCGCGTGACGGTTGAGACGGCGCCGGGTTCCGTTGACCCTGCGAAAATGGCTGTGTTACGCTCACCAATTCCGAGGAAGCGCCCGTATGGCCGATTCAGTCGCCGAGCACATTGCGGCTCTGAAAGATGAGGATTGGGCTATTCGCGAAGAGGCCGCGACAGCGCTGGGGACCTTTCGGGATCCCCGGGCGGTGGGACCATTGGTCAGTTTGCTTCGCGATGCCGATCGGGCAGTGCGGCAGGCGGCGGTCGGCGCGCTGACGGCGATAGGCGAGGCTTCTGTGCCGGTGCTCGGTCTGTGTCTCTCCGATCCTCAGCCGGGTGTGCAAGAAGCGGCGTCGTCAGTGCTGTCGTTGATTGCCGATGAGCGCGTGCTCGCTCCGCTGATTGCCTCGCTTAAAAATCGGGACTGGATCGTTCGCATGCATGCTGCCAAGGCGCTGGGGCGGGTCAAAGACGCGCATGCCATCGAACCGTTGGTCCCATTGCTGCAAGACAAGGTCAAGGCCGTACGGGAAGAAGCGACGACCGCCCTGGCAGAGATCGGCGATCCCGCACTCCCGTCGCTCTTGGAAGCCTTGAAGCACTCTGAATGGCTCGTACGGTTGCATGCGGTGGAAGCCCTCGGCAAGAGCCGCTCGGCCGATGCCGTTGAACCTCTGTTATGGGCGCTCTTCAACGACCATGATCAGGCTGTTCGGGAAGACACCGTTCGGGCGCTGGGTCAACTCGGGGACAGCCGGGCGATGGAATTTCTCGTGACGGTCATGAAAGAGCCCGGTCTTCGGACGCTTGCCGTGGAGGCATTAGGCAAGATCGGCGATCGTCGTGCTGTGCCGGTCTTGGTCGCCATTCTGGAAGGCGGTGGTGATCGTCCGAATGGCTCACGCACTGTTGCCGGATGCGGTGATAACTGGGACGAAGAGATGAACACCAGAGGGGCCGCGGTACGGGCATTGGGAACCCTCGGTGATGAGGTCGCCATTCCATCGCTGGTGAAGGCGCTGGATCAGACGACGACTCGTGCCGATGCTGCGGCGGCCCTGGTCAGGTTCGGCTCGAGAGTGATTGCTCCATTAGTGACGATTATGACGCAGACGTCGGACGACAACATGCGTTTTCATGTCAAGGAGACGTTGGCAAAGGTCGGGTGGCGGGCGGGACGGATCTAAAGACCTTTTGGACGGGCTATATGTCGAAAGAAAGCATTGAGACGCTTGTCACGGAGCTCGTCCACGAAGAGGATTGGCGTCGGATGCGGGCGACGGCGGCTTGCCTCGCGGGAGGTCCCAGGGCGGTGCAGGCTCTCGTCGAGGTGTTGCGCGGGGGGACGCCTGAGTTGAAGCGTGAAGCCGCAGCGATGCTGGCCCGGATCAAAGATCCCCAGGCGGGAGTCGCACTTGTTGGATTGCTCGAGGATGGAGACGAGGCTGTACAAAAAGCAGGAGCGAGCGCTTTGGAGCAGATGGCCGGAGTCCTTGATGTCCACACGGCGTCGGCGCTCGTCGCCTTGCTGCCCAAGACACCAGAAGCACACGGCCGGGAGTTGGTGACGCATTTGATCGGTGCAATTCCAACTGCTGTCGCTCCGCTCTGTCAGATGATGAAACATCCGGATCCGGATGCCCAGGTGGCCGCTGCCACGATGCTTGATCATCTCCTGGACCCCCGGTCGGTTGACGCCTTCATCGATGCGATGGCACTACCAGCCGTGCGAGACATTGCCGCGGGTACGCTCAAGAAACTGGGTGCGATTCGAGAACGTATCGATCACTCCTTCAATGTCTTGCGCGATGTTGAAGGCGCAAGTGAACGCGAAGAAGCCCGCATGTCCACCGTGATCAACCTGCTCGGTATCGGCCGGCCCAGCGTGGAAATTTTGATGGAATATCTGGAGGACGACGATTGGCTCGTCCGTGAGGCCGCAGCCGATCTGCTCGGGAAAATCGGGGATGTGCGCGCCGTCGAACCGCTCATGAAGCGTCTGGCCGTGGATCAGGACACGGGGGTGAAGGAACTTGCCATCAAGGCGCTCGGCTTGATCGGCGATGCCCGTCCCACACAGCTATACCTCGAGGCCATCCCCATTCGGCCCCTGCGCGTCTACGCCATGGAGGCCCTGGCCAAGATCAAGGACGTCGAGGTGCTGCGTCCTTATAAGGAACTCTTCGACCGGCTCCGAACGGACCGGGATGGATTGGTGGCCTATAATGCCGGCTTAATCGCTGACAAGTTAGAGGCCATGGATAGCGCCCATGTGATGAGCCAGGAAGGACATGGCGATGAGTGACGACGGGCAATCGGAACGGGTTGAACAACTGATCATCGCGTTGCGTGACGACAATGAAGCGCTGCGCGACCATGCGATCGCCAGCCTCAGTCAACTGGGCGAAGAAGCCATTGCACCTCTGATCGGGTTGATGGCCGATGAAGACGTGTTGATCCGCGAAGCGGCGACCATCGCCGTCGTCCGAATCGGGCCTTCGGTCGTGGACCGTTTAATCGAAGCGATGGATGATGATGAATGGGCAATTCGAGAACAGGCCGCCTCAGGACTCGGCAAACTCAAAGATCCACGCGGCGTGGAGCCGCTGGTGAACGCACTCAAGGATAAGGATGGAGCCGTTCGAACGGCCGCCGTGTGGGCTCTCGAGCGCATCGGTGACGCTCGCGCCGTCCCGGGTTTAGTCGAGGCATTAACGGACGGTACGGTACGGGAGGACGTCGCCCGCGTGCTCAAGAAAATTGGTGACGCCAGGGCGGTGGACGCATTGATTGATGGTTTGCTGGGAAACAACTGGATGGTGCGGCGGCATGCGGCCGAAGCGTTGGGGAAGATCGGCGATGCCCGCGGGATTGATCCCCTTATTGAATCCTTGCGGGATGAAGACTGGCTGGTCAGGCGCAATGCGGCGGAGTCGCTTGCCAGACTGGGTGCCAAGCAGGCCATTGATCCTCTGCTTCCCTTATTGGAAGATGAAAATACGATGGTGCAGGAAACCGTAGAAGGTGTGCTGGCGAGTCTCGGATGGAAACAGGCGGAGCGGTAATCACTTCAGGACGTCAAGGTAAAGGATAGACCATTATGGCTGACGAAGCGCCGGTGAAACTGATTCAGATTGGACCCAAGGGGGGAGGGAAGAAAGACGGCTTCAACCTCGTGACTGAACGGGTGGTCGCGGTCAATCCCGAAGCGAAGCAAGTTGAGGTTGAGCTCCTGGCCTACGACGGCAAGACGGTCGTGCTCGACGTGGATGACGCCGCGCTGGAAGAACTGAAGCAGCTCAAGCCGGGTGATGGAGCCACCATCCGTGTCGTCGAGGAAGGCGGCAAACGGATCGCCAAGAGCTTCCGGATCCGGGCCAAAGATCCCGATGCAGCCAAGGCTGATGCCATGCTGTTGGATTTGAAGGACAGTCATTGGCTCAACAGGAAGTATGCGGCGGAAGTGCTTGGAGAACTCCGTGAGCCACGAGCGGTGCGGCCGCTGGTCGATGCGTTGGCCGACGAGGTGGGCGACGTGAGGCAGCGGGCCTATGATTCATTGATCAAGATCGGCGGCGCTGCTGTCGCCACGCTGGTGCCGCTGCTCGTCTCCGAGGAAGATGAACTCCGGCAGTCGGCGACTGAGATCATCCGGAAGATCGGAAAACCCGCCGTCGAGCCGTTGGCCACGGCGCTGGCGGAGGCCGATGACCGATTGAAGACGCGTGTCCTGAAGGTATTGGACCGGATGGGGTATAAGCCCAAGACGAAAGAAGCGGCCAAAGAGGAAGCGCCTCGGCTGACACAGTCGCCGAGCTAATCGGGTGCTTTCGAGGGACGTCCCACGGACACGTGGCGAAATCCGAAGGACGTAACGCGGTTCGATTCATAGACGTTGCGCAAGTCGACCAGAAGCGGCTGGCGCATCATTGACTTGAGCTTCGCAAAGTCCAGGTTCCTGAATTCATTCCATTCCGTCATCAACACCAACGCATCGGCATCCCTTGCCGTCTCATAGGCATTCTGGCAGGACGTGAGCTGAGGTAACAATTTCGTGGCTTCCTCGAGCGAAACGGGATCATAGGCACGAACCTTTGCTCCCTGAATCAGGAGCTCTTGTGCAATCGAGAGCGCGGGGGCTTCGCGAAGATCGTTGGTGTTGGGCTTGAACGACAGCCCTAAGACCCCCACGGTCACACCTTGTAACCCGCCGATCGCTTCACTGATTTTTGCGACCATGCGGCTGCGTTGCTGAGCATTGACGGCGGCGGCGGCGCCAGCGATCTGCATCGGGTAGCCGGCCCGTTCGCCCATCTGTACGAGAGCGGCCAGGTCTTTCGGAAAGCAGGAGCCCCCGAAGCCGGCTCCGGCGTGCAGAAACTTCGAACCGATCCGCTGATCGAGACCCATCCCTTTCGCCACCGCTTGGACATCCGCGCCGACGCGCTCACAGAGGGTGGCTATTTCATTGATGAAGGAGATCTTTGTGGCGAGGAAGGCATTTGAGGCATACTTGATCATTTCCGCCGTGGCCACGTCGGTCACCACAAACGGTGTCTCGAGCAAGTAGAGAGGCCGGTACAGATCTTTCATCACGGCAATGGCACGCTCACTGTCGGAGCCGATGACAACCCGGTTCGGCCGCATGAAATCCTCGATGGCAGACCCTTCCCGGAGAAATTCGGGATTGGAGACGATGTCGAACGCGATTTTCTTGGATTGAGTGCCGGCAATGACCTTTTGCAGCAGCGATCCGGTACCCACGGGCACTGTGGATTTCGTCACGATGACCTTGTAGGACGCCATTTTGCGGGCAATTCCCCGGCCGACTTCCTCGACGAATGAGAGGTCCGCCGAGCCATCCTTGCGCGGCGGCGTGCCGACCGCGATGAAGATGACTTCTCCATGGTCAACTGCTCTCGTGAGATCCGCCGTGAAGCTCAGCCGTCCGTGACCGATCCCCTTGGCGACCAGTTCCGTGATGCCCGGCTCATAGAACGGTACGTCACCCTTCTCGAGGCCCGCGATCCGCTTCTCATCGTTGTCCATGCAGACCACGTTGACGCCGAATTCAGCGAAGCACGCCCCGGTGACTAGTCCGACATAGCCGGTCCCAATGACACTGATCTGCATGACAGTGAAGCCTCCTGTATGGAACGTCCCTATTGATTGCAGTATACGCGGTGACCTGCGGCCTGAGCAATGAGCACCCTTGCGTTGACAGCCTCGTGATCACCTCGGTACTATGAGCCCCCCTCGCGAGAGATGACGGGTTTCCCGTCTAGTGTAAACGATGATCACGGCTGTTTTTTCTGCATGACGTCCTCCGCTTCCACGCCCCATCCCCCCTGGTTCCTCTTTCTCACGGCGTTCATCACCGGCTCGGTGGTCATGGCGTTGGAAATTCTCGGCAGCCGGCTCCTGGCTCCGGTGTTCGGCAACTCCTTGTTTGTCTGGGGGGCGCTCATCGGTGTGATTCTCGCGGCAATGAGCAGCGGCTACGCGTTCGGCGGCTGGATTTCCGATCGCCGTCCGGGCGGACAGGTGCTCGCCGGGTTACTGCTTGGTTCAGGTGCGTGGACGTTTCTGATCGCCTGGATTGGTCAGGCCCTGCTCTTCAAGGTTGCCGGCGCCATCGAAGATCCCCGTTGGGGGCCGTGTCTGGCTGCGGCCATCTTGCTGGCACCGCCGGCGTTTGGGTTGAGCGGTGTGCTCCCGGCGATGTTGCGGCTTGCGGTGTCGGATTTGGAGTACCTGGGCCGGCATACGGGGCGCATGATCGCGTTGTCCACCGTCGGAAGTTTGGCGGGCACGTGGGGCACCGCCTTTTTCTTCCTCTCATGGATAGGCAGTCATGCCCTGATCGCCTGGTTGGGAGCCATCCAAGCTGCACTAGGATTCTGGTGGCTGCTGAAGGGCACCGGCGTCAGATCGTTCACAGTCCTCGCCTGCGTACTGCTGATCGGGGCACTCGGGACGGGCGCGTGGTTTCCTGTCCAGATGCTGAAGGCGCCGGTGTATCAAGAAGACAGCCCCTATCAACAAGTCAGGATTCGGGATGATGATCTGTTCCGCTATCTCGTCTTGGATCGCACCTTCCACGCCGTCATGTGGAAAGCGGAGCCGGATACGCTGTTTCTTCCGTACAGTCAGCTCATGGTCGCTTCGCTGGCGCTTGTGTCGGACCCGAAGCGCGCGCTGGTCCTTGGCCACGGCGGTGGATCCTTTGCCAAGTGGCTGGCTCGCTATTGGCCCGACCTCGAGCTGGATGTTGTGGAATTCGATCCGGTGGTTGTGAGGATGGCGGAAGCGTATTTTTCCTACCACGCGCCTCCCCAGCATCATGTGTTCGTCCGTGACGCCAGAGCGTTCCTGAACCATACCGAAACGACATACGACCTCGTCTGGGTCGATGCCTTCGCACGCCATCTGGTGCCCTTTCACTTGACGACCGAGGAATTTTTCTCCGAATTGCGACGGCATCTCAGACCCAATGGCGTGCTCGTCGTCAATCTCGCCTCGTCAGGCACTGGCGGTGATCTCGTCCGGGCGGAGGCAGTGGTTGAGACCATGAAGCGATCATTTCCGATGATCGAGACGTATGCAGTGAAGGGACCGTGGCCCTCGAATTCGAAAGCGGAAAATTTGCTTTTTTTCTCCGGTAGGCCAATCGAGCAGCAGGGGGTGGCTGACTTTGCAGACAAAGTCACGGCCTTAGTCGAACAGCAGCGCCTCCCTGCGGAAGCCATCGCCTTGCTTGCAACGCGTCGAGCGCAGCCCTGGCCGGCCGGCGCAGTGCTGAGCGATGATTACGCCCCGTATGATCTCCTGATGGGCGCCGAGACGAAAGAAGATCGTCCACAGGCATCGAACTAGCAAGACATTGAAAACATGATAAGTTTTCTGTTGATAGCTGTGAGCCTGATCGGTGCCTCGACGACGAATCACCAATCTTGCTTCCGTTTTCCCCCCTATGCTATAAGGTTGCCTCCTTTATAGAGTACGGACGTGAGCGTACACAGCGCGAATCAGATGAGCGGTTGTCGGAAGGGTCAAGGCTACCTGATCGTGGCGGTAGTTATTTACCAACCTAATCACATCTCTTCTTCTTTTTAAGGAGGTAGGTCATGGGCAAGACGATGTTATGGGTCTTCTTCGGCCTCATAATGGTCATTGCAGGCGCGTCTGCGGCGCTGGCGCACCAGGCCGGCGGCGTCGAAGTCGGCGACTTGGAGACCGGATCTGTGGTGGGTCAGTCGTTCAAAGAATTGGATGTGGATATCGAACTGTATGCCATTGAGATCGGTAATCTGAAGGCCTGGTATCCTCCGACGAGCGTGATCGACTTCAAAGTGCGTCCGGGACGTCCGGTGTTGATCAAGGTCACGAACAACAGCGCTGCCGAGCACGGGTTTCTGTTGACCGACACCACAACACAGGCTGCGCCTACTGCGGTGAATGCAAAGTTAGTCCTCAAGCCAGGAGAGACAAAATACATCGGTATTCCCACCAGTGACCTGTTCTACGCCACGATGGGGAACACGCTCGGCTATCGCTGCCACCTCCATCCGGCTCACGTCGGTGGCAAGCTCGTCATGCTGAAGTAGATCGGGCAGTAAAGAAACGGTAGGAATTTTCCAGCGCCTCCGCCGCGTGAAGCGGCGGGGGCGCTGTCGTTTTGTTAAGCTTCTTCCGGCCGGCAGTCCGCAGCGGGCTCCAGCGGAACGTTTTGACTGCCCTTGAGTTCTCCCGCCACGATCAATAAGAGAAAGCGGCTCAGTGTGGGTTCCGCATCGCGTCGTTCCGTGACGATCGTCTGCAGGTCGACAATCATTTCATCGCCGTCCCACTGGGTCTCATTGATGACCCAATAGTGGCTTGCGGCATCGGGGAACTGTCGAACAACGAACGTCTCGACGATGTT
>DASVBB010000153.1:0-9010 GCA_036376045.1 Nitrospira sp. | reverse complement strand
CTCTGCATGCATTACAACCGCCGACGGTTCGCCTCAATTGCTCTCACCCTGTTGATCGGAACGAATCGCCAGACGACTCATGGAATACAACGGTACGCCCCGCGCCGACGCCTTTACCCAAGGTTGCCGCGATGTCATTCGATCGTTGACGTACGAAGCCATTCTGGCCTGTACGGTGTACGCAGCACCGATGCTGTTCATGATCGGACCGGCGGCGATCGTGACCAATCGTCCCTTAATCGTCGTCTTGCTCCACAGTCTGATCGGCTTCGGGATGAGTTGGACGATCCACCGGATGGGGCACCGTTTGCTCAGCACGTTACCGACAGGGCGGCCGCATGACATTCATGTCTCACCGTCGCTGCGGCTGCCGGTGAAGTTGACATTGATGCAATTCGTCTGGATCTTGGAGGGCCTCGTGGCTGCAGGCGTGTGGTGTGCGATCGTCGGGAAGCGTTGGTTTGCCGAGGATGCCACGATCAGCCTCCTGCTGGTGGCGCTCGCATGTGCGTTGTATTTTCTTCCTGTCTATCTGACCAAGCTCTGGAGGGAACGGTACTACCCCGCGATGACGCTGACGGGTCCCACGGAGGACGCCATCAACAAATCCTTCCCCAGCCTGCGTTCTTTGCTTCCCTGAAAGCGAACGATTCTACCCCCCTCGGACTGCACGTTCATCGAGCTAGGGTCGAAATCCGCCCAAGCCAGGGAGTACGAGCGTAGGGGTTCACGCGCCCACCGTCCTTATGTAGATTAATGCAGAGACGGGGGGTGTGGTGTGATCGCTCTCGCTACTTTCGCACTTTTGTGGCTGTTCGTCCCGGCGGCGCTGACGCCAGCGTGGGCGTCTTTAGGACAAGCGGCCGCGACGATCGAACAGGATCGGATCATGATGAAAGGTCAGCGTCAGAGTCGAAGCAGCGCCGGCTACTCGATCGACACCATTATCGTGGCCGGGATGAAGATCAAGGAGTATGTCTCGCCGGACGGCGTCGTCTTTGCGGTGGTCTGGAGAGGCACCGGTGTCCCGGATCTCCGATTGCTCCTCGGAGAGTATTTCGACGAATACCGCGCTGGACTTACTGCGTCCCGCCATCGCACGCCGCGTGTCCGCGAACCTTTCCGGATGAAGAACGACCGGCTGGTGGTTGAACGTGCCGGCCACTCCCGGTCTCTCTGGGGACGCGCCTACCTGCCGACCCGGGTGCCGTCCGGCCTGAGACCGGAGGACATTCAATGAAGCGGTTCGCGACTACCGTTGTCATTGTGTGTCTGCTGGCTGCATGCGGCGGCGGCGACAACAACAACGGAGAGACACCTTCTACAGCCGGCAATGTGCTGCCGATCTCCATCGGGACATCGAGCGTCTGTGTGACGATCAATGAGTTGTGCACATCGGTCACGATTTGTCAGCCAGGAACGGGCAATTGCCAAACTGTGACGGACGTGTTGGTGGACATTGGCTCCGTTGGTCTCCGGGTGTTTGGATCGGTCCTGTCGACGCCGCTGTCGCAAACAGTGGACGCGCAGGGCCATGCAGTCGGTGAGTGTACGTTCTTTGCCGACGGGAGCTCGACCTGGGGGCCGGTGCAGATGGCGGATGTGGTGCTCGGCGGGTCGCCCGCCGTTCGAGTCCCGATTCAAGTCATCATACCGACCTTTGGCGGGCAGTCCGTGTCGAGCAATCCCTGCAACGATACGGTGGATGCCACTCCGGATGAGGCCAATCTAAACGGGATTCTTGGCATCGGCCTCTTCCGCCAGGATTGCGGCGCCGTCTGTGCCGTGAATACCAATAACACGCTGTATTTTTCCTGCAACGGAGGTTCCTGCGCAGGGACCACGGTGCCGCTCGCCGATCAGGTGCAAAATCCGGTGTGGTTGCTGCCATCAGGCAACAATGGCGTGGTTCTGACGTTGCCGAACGTGCCGGCCTCGGGGTCGCCCTCCCTATCGGGTTCTCTCGCTCTCGGCATCGATCCATCGGCAAGTACGACACCCCCCGGCACTGTCCTTCCCACCGATGACGGGGGGTTCGTAACAACCCTGTATAAGGGAAGAACTTTTCCACAGAGCATCATCGATTCCGGCTCTAACGGCCTTTTTTTCCCTGACGCGAGTCTCGTGAGCTGTGCGATGCCGCTAACTGGTTTTTATTGTCCCCCCAATGCCGTGGATCTCTCGGGTACGCTCATCGGAGCGAACAGCAGCCAGACCATCGTGCCGTTCCAGGTGGCCAATACCGAAAGTCTTGTCGCCACGCGCAACGCCGCCTTCAACAATCTGGGCGGGGACTTGTCGACATTCGATTGGGGCCTGCCCTTCTTCCTCGGCCGCACGGTCTTTATCGGAATCGAAGGCCAGTCCAGCAGTCTGGGAACCGGACCCTTCTACGCCTTCTGAGGCTTTTGTTTCAGTCGCCGTTGGGACGACGGCGGAGACGAAGTCTGATCTGCTACGGGAGACACCGTCTCCGCTGTCTCGTCCGTCACTCATCGATGAAGTACGAGACACTCGTCCTCACGCTTATGCCGCCTTTCTCCACTCCCACTCTTCCTCGGACGACTGTGGTTCGGCGAACGAGGGAGTCGGGTACGCCGACTGGGAGACGATGCCCAGCGCGCGCCTGGTGAGGCCGACCACGATCGCTCCGACCATGAGTGCCGCAGCGACGTAAGACAGCGCTTCCAAGAAGGGAAGCTGAAAAAATTGATTGCCAAATACATTTTCGATGAACTCTTCCATCGTGCGTACCTCCTTTGTGCTTGTGTGCCTCGGGGATCGAGGCGGACAGAACCTGAGAAGTAAGGAACCCGCCACCGTGCGGCCATAAGGCCGGATGAAAGATGTAGCGGTATCCTCATCTCGAATTCGTGCAAGCGAGATGCCTCTTCATAAGTGGGCGAAGAATTGTGATCTGCCGAGGAAGGAAGAAAGGATTGTCTCGAACTTGGAACAAGATGTCTGTGGCGCGGGGATCCCCGAGGAGCGTTGGCTTACACCGCGTCAGCGACGGTCTTCGGGTGCACGAGCATTCCGTGAAGTGCTTTCACGGTGCCGGGCGCATGCCCCTCGCTACGATTGTTGACGAGCACGTACGCGCGCCGATTTTCTTCCACGGCCTGACTCACGAGCCGGACCGTCGTCTCGCGCATGTCCGGAAGCGGACGAACCAGTCTGTCGTAGGGCGCATAGGCCTTCACGGCCTCGTGATACGGCTTGTCGCGCGGCGTCAGCAGGCGCAGCAGCATGAACGAGGCGGTGAACCGCTGCTCGAGCTTCTCGTGCTGCTGCACGAGCGTCGGCATGGCGTAAAGATGGTTGTAGACGTGACTCACGCCGTGCGCTTCGAGAATCCGGCGATACTCGGTGCCGATAACGGCGGGATTTCTCACCTCGACGGCATACTTGTACCGGCTGGGCAGCCTTCGCAGGAAGGCATCGAGCTTTGGGAGAAAGGTCCCTGGCTCGAGACCCGTCCGCTGAAACTCGAAGATGAACGGTCCGGTGTGCGCCTGGAAGCACTCGGCGAACGGCGGCAGCACCTGATCGAGAAAGTAGTCCGCATCCAGAAATCTGGGATTCGGGCCTGTCTTGCTGCGATAGCGGAGTCCCGGCGGAAACGCCGGAATCGTGATTTCCTCCCACACCTTGGCACACGCGTCAAAACCGTCCGGTAGCAGCGATGCGTAGTGTGCGAGCTGCTTCGTGGACGGCGGGCCATAAAAGCTGAAGTCAAAGCCGACCGTGCGAAACAGGGGTTCGCCTTCGTGCTGGTAGCGCGCATATTCCGCCAGGCAGTCCTGCTTGAAGCGGCCCTTGGGATAGTTCTGTTGATACACCTCGCCCTTCCAACCCTCGTAGGTCCAGGTGGAAGTGCCGAAGCGTACGAGCGGAGACAATGCCATGGCTGCATTGTACTCTGCGCCACTACTGAGACATCCTGGAGACTTCGCGAGGCGCGCGAAGACGGCGCTTAGCCCGGTCGGCTGCTGGTTCTCCAACGGCGTATGGCAATGAGACAGACCCAGGTGTGCTTGTCCTTGGTCCAATAGGCATGGAAGAACGGATCCTTATACGCATACGAATGGATGCTGGTCCTCCATTCGTTATAGATTTCGGTATGGCAGGTGCCCCAGGACTCGGCTGTGAGACTCGTGAGACCCTCGGGAATTTGTTGATAGGGGATCGCACGGGCATAATCCGAGCGCAATCCGAAGATGACGACCGAGTAGTTTGCTGATGAGTCACGAGTCAAACGCATTTCGCACTTCCGGGTCTGCTCCGCTTCGTCTTGGTGTGGGGAAGCGCGTTCTGTTAGTGGCGGCGAGCCTCGCGTTGGCCTATGGCATCGCCCTGGTGACCTTCATCATTCGCTGGATGCATTTCTGGATGCGGGGTCCGTATTTGTTCTCCTATCTCGGCGTCTTTCTCTCCACGCTGGCACTCTTGCTGTTCTGGTGGACGAGTCGTCATCATAATGGACCGCTTCCCGTCCTCTCAACCGCTGCGTTCTCGATCGTGGCCGGATATGTCGCCGGGGTGATTGCCATGGTGTTCTATCCGCTGTTCCAGAGCGACGGAGTTCAGCACGTGCTCGAGGCGCTCAGATTTCCCACGCCGGAGGCGGCGATCGCGTTTTTCTGGTTTCCGGTCCGGTTGACGACCTGGTTATTCGGCGGCATCGCAGGAGGGATGATGCTGTTCCTGAGCCGACGGTGGAGGCGCATGAGACCCTCATGAGCTCACGACGCGAAATGCTGTTGTGCTGTGTGCTCCTCTCGGGGACCGCCATGACCTTCCTGGCGGGAACCACGGTCCCACAGGAGACGGACCGCACGAGGGACGGCCTCATCGGACCAGTACGGCAAGTGACAATCACATCCGGCGGGACCACAACCATCCGATCCTACAATCGTGCCGGCGCGCTGATGGAAACCATGAGCCGCCTGGCACCTCCAATCGAGGAACCGGAAGCCCAGGAGCAGGTGCGGAGACTTCTCTACGTCTACAATGCCAGGGAGCAACGTCTGCGGGAGATGAGCCAGGAGCAGGACGGTCCGCCATACCTCTCGCGACGCTATGCCTATGATGCCGACGGACGACAGCGGGCGGAAGCCGCCTATCACATGTGCGGGACGTTCTCGTCCCTGCGGATCTTCAACTACGACCGCAATGGGCGATTGCAGGAGGATCTGCTCTACCAGTATCGTTCGCTGACAACGCGCGTCTATGAATATAACGATCGGGGATTTCCTCACACCCTACTTTCCTATAAGAATGGCCACCTCCAGTCGACGATTCACTTCCGCCATGATGCGGAGGGACGAAAGCGCGAACAAACCGACTTGATGTCGGACGGCACGCCGATCGGCAAGACCACGTATGAGTATGACGAGCATGGACGCCTTATGGCGGAGCACTTCATGAATGTGCTGGATCCGTCGCGCGAGACCACATCGACTTACGAATACGACCAGTACGGGAACTGGACAAACAAGACGACTCGCGGGGCCGGAGGTGTTCAAACGGACGCGCGGGATGATCAGGCATTCGAGGTGACGGAGCGAACATTGGTCTACTTCTAGAGCGCAAGAGTGGCCCCTGGCTTGTGGAAAGGGAGGTTCTGCATGTTGAGACTCGGATTCCTCGTGATATGCCTGCTTCTTCCAGTCGCGGCGGTGGCGCATGACGACGCGATGAACAAACCTGCAGTCACGGTGACGGGACACGGGCAAATGTCCCTTGCACCCGATACAGCTTATGTGACGCTGGGTCTGGAGACGACCGGCAGGACGGTTGCCGACGCCCAACGTCAAAATCGCCTGGTATTAAACAAGGTTGTGGAGCGGTTGCGGGCCCTTCCGATTGAAAATGAGCGGATCCAGACGGCCTCATTCACGGTCTCACCGCAATACAAGCCGCCCCCGAAGCGTTCCGAGGCTCCCGCCGGGCCGCCGGAAATCATCGGCTATATCGTCAGCACCACAATGACGGTCGAAGTCCGCAATTTGGACCGGGTCGGGTCGGTGATCGAAGAATCGCTGGCTGCAGGGGCCAACCAGTTCCAAGGTCTGCATTGGACACTTCGCGATGAGCAACAGGCCAAACTCGAGGCCTTGAAGCAGGCGGCTTCGAAGGCCCGCGAGAAGGCTGCGGCGCTCAGCGAGGCCTTGAAGGTGAAGCTGACCCGGTTGCTGAGCGCGACCGAAGAAAGCCATGTGGTGCGGCCGGCGCCCAAGATGGCTCGCTCTATGATGGCCATGGAGGGGAGCGGCGGAGAGACGCCGGTGTTTTCAGGCGAAATCAAGGTTGAGGCCACCGTCACCCTGATCTATGAGATCGGTCAGGAGTGAGTGAGAGACTGGAGTGTTTTTCAGGATTTTCTGGTCACTTCCCCAGGCCATCCTTTTTCTTGTGACTTGGTAGAGTGAGGACATCTTAGAAAACGGCAATGGAAACATTGCCAAATCCAAGAGAGGAGCCCGCGTTCCGAAAGGGAGGCGGGCTCTTTTTATTTGCACGCATCTTACCTCTCATAGACAAAGGCCTCTCTTCTTTCTGTTCTTCCAAGAGCGGTTGGTCGATTTGGCCAGCCGCTCTCCGCCCGCCCTTTACAAAAATTTTGAAATCTGTACAATAACGAAAATTTTTTCCCCGGTTCTCATTCCTCGTTCATCCTGCACTCGTTTCTCGCTTAGGACGACGTCACCAGCAGTTCACCTCGCTGAAAGGCGGTACGCATGGCTAGTTTGCCGACCATTCGTCCATCCTGCGTGCTCGGAACCCCGGCCTGTCCGAACTGCAAGGACACGGCACTCATCCCAAACGGGGGCTTCCTGACTTGTCCGACTTGCAATTTGGCTATTACCCGGCAGGCGCTCTTGCAGGAGGCGCTTGAGCCGTGCCTTTCGCTCGAGTCCCCCTAAATGAAATCCCAAGAGGTTGGTGTATCAGTCGCCATCGCGGGGCTGCTCGCCGTCGTTTTCCTCATCGACATCCGCACAGGGCTTGGGTTCACACCGTGGCTGCTCTACGTGCTCCCCCTTGGATTGACCTATTGGGTGACCTTATCCTATGCGCCGCTGATCGTCGCCGTGGTCTGCACCCTGTTGATGTTTATCGGCTACGTGCTTTCTCCCCCCTTGGTGCCACCATCGATTGCCCTCACCAACCGGCTTTTCGGGACCGTGACCTTTTTGACGTTGGGCGGGCTGATCATGTCGTACAAAGTGCTGGCGCGCCGTCTTTCGCTGTTGACGGAGCAGCTCAGACAAGAACTCTTCGAGCGCACGCAGGACCTTGGCCGCGCTGTTCGCGTGCTCAAGGCTGAAATGGCGTTGAACAGCAAAGACCCGTCTCCATTGGGCGAGGAGGAATTGAGTCGCCATTTCACGAACGTCCTGGTCGTGGAAAGCCGGCGCCTGCAGGAACAGTTCGGGCATCTGGAAGATCGGGAGGTGCTTTCAGCGGAGACTCGGCTGGAGGAGACACGCCACGAACTGGATCGATTGACCAAACAGTTGGAACAGTTTCAACGCGACCTGCTCAGCCGAGATCGGTGACGCGATCAGGGCGGGCAGGTCTTTGATTCTTCTTCGATAAGATTGGCCTTTGCGACGTCAATTTCGACAAACGCCCCACACCGGGCAATCCAGAATTTCGAGGAAGCCGGTGGCTTATTTTGAACGACCGGCGCGGTTTCCCCTGGCGTCTCAATCACGAAGTTGAACATCTGCATCGTGGGTGCCGGCGGATACGCAATGAAGGGCCAGTACATCAAGCCTAAGACACCCGGAAATCGCGACATCGGCGAGGATGGCAGCTGACTGTCGTGTCGCTGCATGGCATCACCGCTAAAATCGCGTGGGTATCGGCTCGCGATGGCAGGATTCGTTAACGTGTATCCGAGTATCAGTATGACTGCCCACGTCCACATCCGCTTCATAGCGGGACTGTGACACAACCATCAGGCAAAGCAGCTGGCAGAAGTACTGGTTCTACACTGTTCAGAGGCCCAGCACCGGCCGCCCGAGATCGACTCTTGCCTGGCCGTCGCCGATCCGCACAGCATCTGATGGAGGGGCGAGCTGTTCCAGCGTGGCGTTGCGGATGCGTTCGACACAGCTTTCGCAGATGCCATGCGTGACGCATGTTTCGGATTGCACGAAATCGAGGTAGGTTGCACACCATGCACATTGCCGCGTCATGGTATCCTCCTGCCATGAAAGGGTCAGATGCCTCGTGTTGACGAGGGGGATCATAGGCTGGCTGATAAGGCAGTCGTACTAGGAACTCCCCTAGATCTATCCGGAGGTATTTGGCCCGCATGGACCGTCACAACTGCTAACTTTTTGGGGATATTACATGTATTTCTGACCTGAAGCCTGGCGGAAGGCGGCACATTAGAGATGCGGCAGCCGGGAGCCGGATTCTTGGGGACCTTTCCAGGCGAGTATTTCGTACATCGAAGATGATGCGGGAGGGCGACAGGTCCCCCGGAATGTAAAAGCCCGCTTCCGAAAGGAGCGGGCTTTTCTCTTTCGCCTGCGGAGGAGTGAGTTTCGCGATCGAAGAGCAGTTAATCTTTGACGACGAAATGCACGCTGCGGTTCCGCTGCATGCAGCCTTCATTGTGCGACATGCAGAGCGGGCGATCCTTGCCGTAACTTGTGGTCTTGAGCTGAAGGCGCAAGCCGAGTTCTTGCAGATAGGTCTTTACACTCTTGGCGCGGCGCTCGCCCAAGACCAAGTTATAGGCGGTCGTGCCAATTTCATCGCCCCGGCCTTCGAGGGTCAAGCGAGTGATGCCATCATTGACGAGCCGCTCGGCATTGGCTTCCAGAACGGGGAGGGCATCCCGCCTCAGGACGGCTTGATCAAAGTCAAATAGCACATCCGACAAGGCGCCCACCGGAAGGCCGGTCGCGTTGATCGCAGATAATTCCGCCCGCGAAGCGCGCGGCCTCGATGCGGTGATGCTGTACTCGGGAGGCAGAATATGCTTGAT
>DASVBB010000152.1:0-24640 GCA_036376045.1 Nitrospira sp. | reverse complement strand
GTCAAGCCGATGCCGGCGAGGGTGGAAAGAAGCGCTGCGCGCGGCAACCAGCGGCGCAACGGATCGGCCAACACGCTGCCGCTCAGCTCGATCACGCCCGATCCCAGGCAGGCGACGAGCCCCGCTTGCCAGGACCACTCGATCGCTTCATCTATCGTGGCGCCGCGGTCGAGTGCGATCAATTTGATCGGCAGCATGACGAGAAACACGTGCGCGAAGAGGCTGACGGTGTTGATGCCATAGGGTAGTGCGGTGCGGTCGTTTCGTCCTTCTTTGGCTCCCAACCGATAGGCGAGCCAACTGTAGTAGACGTTCCCGACGATCAGGCTCAACGCGACGGCAGGGAGAATTCGTCCGTAGACCAGGTCGGACGGATAACCCAACAATCCCCGGCAGAGGCCGACGATCAGCAGAATCTGAATGAGGTTGTCGAGCGCCAGCCCGAGCAGGCCATCGACGTCTTGTCGAACGAACCAGCGGGGATGGAACGGTTGATGAGAGGGTTGAGGATCGGGTGGCGGCATTCGAGCGGGGGTACAGTACGCGAAAATGAGGTTTAGGACAAGAACGGAGAAAGAAGAAGCTGCGTAGGTGAGACGGCGTCGACTCTGCTCCAAGCTTCGGCTCGACCACACTACGTTTCCATCTGCTCGACGCCGAAACTCGTTCCATTCCTCGCTTCGCGGGAACGGAACAGCGAACATCGGCATCGCCAGCCCGGGGCTGGTCGCATCTGATCAACAAGTGTGGTGCCCGAGCCTGCAGCAAGTCGCAGACAGACACCGTCTCCACCATCTAACCCTATGAACCGCTCTTGAACATGTGGAGGGAAATAGAACGAGCAAGCTTGGAGGGAGCATCATATGAGATCTGAGATTTGAGATTTGAAATCTGAGATCGGCGATCGCGCTATGCGCGGGATCGTCGGAAGAGCAGCCAGCACGCGGCAGCGGCGAGCACGAACAGGCCGAGCAGCATGACGGTGTGAAGCGTTTGATGCAGGAGCGGGATGAGTCGCTGCCACGCGTCGCCGGCGACATAGCCGAGACCGACGAAGCAGGATGCCCAGATCAATGCTCCTGTGTATGCGAACCGGGCGAACACCGTCGGCTTCAAGCGCGAGGTGCCCGCGAGGAACGCTGCGAGATGGCGGTATCCCGGAACGAAATACGCCAGGAGCAGGGAATATTTGCCCCAGCGCTCTACCCACTGATGGGTCCGCTCAAGGTGTTCCGGTCGAAGATGGAGCAGTGGGCCCACTTTATTGAGGGCGGGTAGTCCGAGGAGTCGTCCGAGGGCATAGCTGATACTGATACCGCAGGCGCTTCCCAAGAAGCCCGTGGCGACCGTCGTCTCCAGGCGCAGCGTACCCTTGAAGCTCAGATATCCCGCGAAGACGAGCAGGGTTTCGTCCGGTACCGGGAGGCCGACGATGCCCAGCATCAGGAGGACGAAGATCGCGCCGTACCCATGGCGGACAATCCAATCGAATCCCGTGTCCATAACGGCGCGGGCGTTATTGTGAGGGTGGGAATTTCTCGAACATCTTGGCGGCGCCTTTTTGAATCTCACCGGACATTTTCCCCGAGTCATCTCCCAAAAGACCGCTTCCGGCGCCATGCCAGACATTGCGTTTGGTTTTCGGATCGTACATGTCCACGATCACCGTCCCCACCTTCACTCTCATCGGCGTACTGGACGCCGAGGTGCTTTCGGCCGAGCCATAGGCCGGGCCCATGCCGGACGCGTACGACGCTTCGGTGTAGTCGATTTCCTCGTGTGAGGCTGCGTGATAGCTGATCAGAAGATCGGGATCGCTGTCCGCTTTCGTGAGGCCTTTTCGAGTGATCTGATCGTCAATGGCCTGCACGATCTGTTGATCCAGGTTCGGGTTTTTCGCGGGGGTGCTCTTTCCCCACCCGTACGTGCGGTAGCGGGAAAAGTCGGCGCTCTTGTCATAGTCGACGATAATGTCAGGGGCGCAGGCACACAGCAGCATGAGACCGAGCCACGCAATCGACCGGTTACTAGGTCGTGTCACCTAACCACCTCTAGCATAGGGTTGTCTGGCCCATGCTATCAGGCGCCATCTCAGATCTCAAATTTGAGATCGCCATGACCTGGGAAAAAGCGATCCTCAATATGAAATGTGAAATCTGAGATCGTCAACTTCCCAAGGGGTCTCGATCGAGCTGGCAATGATCAATGAAGGTTCTGGCGATTGAGAGAGCGGCGGATTCTGCTTCCTCGCGTGAAAAGTAGGCGTCGCCCGGTGAGCCGTCCATTTCGGTCCTGCCTGATTTCACGATTACATAGTGGCATGTCCACATGTAGCCTTCCATGCGCGGGATCAACGTAATGATGCGTCCTCTATAATGGTAATTTGACCGCATCTTCTGCATCGCAACCTTCCTTCGCACTGGAAGCGGCGCGATTGATGATCCTGATCCAATCATGCGGAAATTAGGTGGGGATTAAGCCAATCTTAGAAGAAGCTTATGGCGATCCTTCCCTGGTCGCCACCCACGATCGTTGACAAGGCCTCCGTTGGCGTCGAGAATGACTCGCGTGCCGGGAAAACCGATCGAAATACGAGTGAGCCAGCCCAGAGCCGCCGCAGAGGCGAGCGTGCCTCCATACGACGGCCCGGCGTTTTTCTCCTATGGGTTCAGGCCGTTCTTTCTCGCGGCCGCGTTGTTCGCCGGCATCGCCGTGCCTGCCTGGACCTTGATCGTCACCGGCACGATCGGCTCCACCTTCCTCTATGCCCCTCGCGAGTGGCACGTCCACGAGATGCTGTTCGGATTCCTGCCAGCCGCGATGGCCGGCTTCATCCTGACTGCGATTCCCAACTGGACCGGGCGAGTCCCTGTGAGAGGCGCTCTCCTGGTATCGGTGTGGGTGTTGTGGCTGACCGGACGGCTGGTGGTTGCAATCCCGGGACCGGTCCCGGTGATCGCCGCAGGCGTGGATGCGGCCTTTCTTTTCGCGTTGGCTGCGGTCATCTGGCGCGAGATTGCAGCCGCACGCATCTGGAATCGGTCGGCCATCGGGGTGCTGATCACTCTGTATGGCGCGGCCAATCTGCTCTTTCACCTGCTGGCGCTGCGCGGCGCTTCGACGGAGGTCCCCGAACGTGCGGCGCTGGCGATTCTCCTCTTGTTGCTCACGTTCATTGGCGGGCGAGTGACGCCGGCGTTTACCGCCGAATACTTGGCAGGGCGACAGAGTGTCGGACATCCTGCGCCCTTTTCCCGCTTCGATGGCCTGACGATGCTCTCGGTACTCATCGCTGCCTTGGTCTGGCTCGTTCAACCCCAGAGCCAGGCGGCCGGTGCGCTCTTTGTCCTGGCCGGCGTGGCGAACCTGATCCGTGTTGTGCGTTGGCGGGGGTGGGAAGCGTGGCGTGAGCCATTGGTGTTCATTCTCACGGTGGGCTATGGGTGGCTGGCGCTATCGCTGTTGGCTCTCGGAGGGGCAAGCCTCGGAGTTCTGCCGGCTGCGAATGCCGTGCATGTGCTGACCACGGGCGCCGTTGGGACAATGACGCTCGCGGTGATGACGCGTGCGAGCTTGGGTCATTCGGGGCGAGGACGGCAAGCCGATCTCATGACCACCGTCATGTACGTGCTGGTCAATCTGGCCGCCATCCTACGGGTTTTCGCGCCGACTTCCGACGCGCCGACGGGCATGACAAATTTCCTGCTCGGAATGGCGGCGCTCGGCTGGAGCGGCGCCTATCTCCTCTTTACCCTCGCGTATGGATCGATTCTCGTTCGGCCCAGCCTAGAGGAGTGAAAGCTGACAGCGATTCGAAATCCTCACGTCCGTAATGAACAGGGCACAATTATTCAATTACTTATGAGGAGATCATAATGAGGAAGGTGACATCTTTCATGACTGGAATTGCTCTGTCTGTCATGTTGTGTGTCGGAGCCGTGTCAGCCGCTGATCCGGCCGAAGTCGAGAAATACGTGAGGGCCAGGATCGACATCGGTGAGATGATGACGAACTATTTTAAAGGTGGAGAGGGTCAACAGCGCCCGTCGATGAGTGAGATGGGCAAAGACATCAACGCGAAGCTCGCGACCGTCCTGTCGAAGTACGGGCTGACCGTCGAGGAGTATCGCGCCCACAGCAAGGAGGTCTTTGCCGACGAAGCCGCGGTGAAGCAGTTTCTCGACGAACATCCCGATCTGAAGCAGCGCTATGAGGCGCTTCCGTTGGATCGGATGGGCAGGGGCGGAAGCACCGGGCGCGGATACTAGCCGCTCGATCGGACATGGTCCGTCTGATTCTCGTCCGCCATGCGGAGACTCCGAGCGCTCTTCGGCCTGCTGAGTTGCTCTACGTAGAGTTCCCCGTAATTTCCTTTCACGGCCGCTTCATAGTACCATCCTGGGCCATTTCCCAGCGCGCAAACGCCTAAGGTCATTCGGATCGAAGAGAGGAGCGATCTATGTCTGCAATTCGAGGAACTCGCAGAGCCGTGATCCTGGGCGTCATCATCGCGTTGAGTCTCGGTGTCGGCACAGTCGCCTTCGCGGCGGCGCCCAACAGTGCGGAACCGAAACGGCATGGCTCGGTTCCGGCTGTCCAGCCGGAAGGCCGGCCGGATCCGGATCTCCTTCCGCTGTGGGCGTCGTTTCTTGGAAACACTAGCGGTCCGGTCTCGGTCACGTGGAGCGATCTCTGGGGAACCCCGAAAGCGGTGTATGGAAACCTGTCAGGTCCGCTGGCGATCTCTGACGCGTCAGCGCACCAGTTCCTCTCGGCGCATGCCGCGCTGCTAAAGCTGGATCCTTCACTCTCCGGTGTCACATTGGCCGGCTCCAGGAACACACCGATGGGGTGGGTGTATGAGTTTACTCAAGCGGCCAACGGGATTCCGGTCTACGGCGGTGTGTTGACGATCAGCTTCAATCGCGAGGGCCGTGTGGTCGGTCTGACAAACCGTGCAGTGCCGATCGCGATGCTAGATTCATTGTCTCCCTCCGTGAAGGCCGAGAAGGCGATTGAGTCGGCTCGTGGTGCCGTGCCGGCTCGACCGAAGGATGAGGAAGCCCCCCCTGATCTCCCTGCCCCGGCGGCGAGGCTCGTGATCTACGCGGAGACGGGTACGCCGACCTTGGCGTGGGAAGTGACTCTCCACACGCCTGGACCGACCTGGCAGCTCTTCGTGCATGCGCGGAAGGGCACCGTGTTGGCTCCGGCGAAGGACCTGAATCGTTATGCGACGGGAACAGGCCAGGTGTTTCTCGTGAACGCCGTCGTGGCGACGCGGAACAATACCTTGCGGGACAATAACGACGCGGCTTCGGCGGTTCCGTCGGGCGCCTATCGGACGGTGACATTGCTGGATCTCAATGGCAGCGGTTTTCTCGACGGGAAGTACGCCTCCGGCAGCGCATCGAAGCAGCGAGCATCGTCGGCCAGCCAGCGCTTTGTGTTCGACCGAAGCCAGGATGGCTTCAGCGAAACGATGGCGTATTACTTTTTGGATTACGCCCAGCGCTACATTCAATTGTTGGGCTTTACGACGGTGAACAATCGGCAACAGGTGTTCAGTACCGATCGGTATAAGCAGGATAACTCCTTCTATAAGTCGTCATCGAAGGACATTACCTATGGGACGGGTGGAGTGGATGACGCCGAAGATGCCGAAGTCATCTGGCATGAGTACGGTCATTCGATCCAGGATAATCAGGTCCCCGGCTACGGCCGATCGCTCGAGGCGGGATCGATGGGAGAGGGGTTTGGAGATTATTTAGCCGGCACGCTGGGCGCACAGCTGAGCGGTGGTTTCCAAGATCTCTGCATCGCCGATTGGGACGCGGTTTCCTATAGCTCGGACAATCCTCCCTGTCTCCGGCGGTTGGACGGGACGAAACATTATCCGGAAGACGTCGTGGGCGAAGAGCATGATGACGGAGAACTCTGGTCTGCGACGCTCTGGCAGATTCGCGGGGCGATCTCGGCGGCCAAGGCAGACACCATCATCCTGCAGCATCATTTTCTGCTGACGACGGACGCCTCCTTCAATCAGGCGGCGAATGCCTTGGTCACGGCTGCGATCAACCTCGGATACAATCAACAGGTAGTGAGGTCGATCAGGACGATTCTGCAGAACCGCGGCTTCACGGTCACGATGTAACCAGCCGGGACTAGGACGCTTGATCCGGCTGTCCTCCGACGAAGTGGAGCGGCCGGTCGCCCGTCAGGTGCTGTGGCTGCACCGTGTAGTGGCCGGTCATCGTCGGACTCCAGATCGCCTTGGCAATGTCGGTGTTTCCGCCCGTCATCACCCAGGCCAGCCCGCCCACGAGGCCTCCACTGACCGCATAGACGATCTTTACCGCTCCGTACGGCACGGTCGCTAACCAGCTGGCCGCCTGCAGTCCTGCTCCGCTCGGGCTTTCCGGGTCCTCTGCGAGGGCCGTATTCCCTCCCAACGCGACGAGCAGGGCCACGGTTGTGACGATCGTCAGCATCCGCGACATGAATGAACGGCTCTCGTCTCTCATGTATCTTCTCCTCCTTGGAGGTGCGAGGCGAGGAACAGGCGCATTATATATGAATGGTGGAGAAAGCAAAGAGGGGAGGGGGGAAGGGGATAGAAACGAACAGGCTTGGAGGGACCATTAGGATCCATCCTGCGCGCAACGGAAGCCGACGGAGGGTCCCCAATAGCTCATATCATCCCAGCCACGGTAGCTGGCCCGGAGCTCGAGCGGACGGTCGCCGGGTTCACCGCCGCGCAGCACCTTGAATCCACCACGTGCCGGCCCTTGCGGATCCCGGCTCGGCGAGGACCGATAGAAATCTTCGGCATACCAGTCATTGACCCACTCACTGGCATTCATGACGAGATCGGCGACCCCATAAGGGGAACGCGCGAACTCGATACTTCCCACCGGTACCGTGCCATTCTTGGTGTGTTCGCCGGAACGTGAGCGACCTATGACCATGTCGTCCGAATTGCCCCATGGGTACAGGCGGCCATCGGTCCCGCGCGCGGCCTTTTCCCACTCGGCCTCCGTGGGCAGCCGCTTGCCACGCCATCCGCAATAGTTCCGGGCTTGCGTCCAGGTCACGTTGGTGACGGGATGATCCGCTCGTGCCGCATCGTCATAGGCTGAGTGATCCTTCGGCGGCGCGCATCCACCGCTCTCCATGCATTGCCGGTACTGCTGGTTGGTCACCTCGTGCTGATCCAGCCAGTACGTGCTCACATACACGCGATGCATCGGACGCATGTCCGGCAGGCCGTCTTCCGCACCCATCAAGAATTCGCCGGCCGGGATCAGCACCATGCCTTCGGGAACGCTGTTGCCGTTCTGCGGCAGTTTCTGCAGATGTTCCTGTTGCGCCAGCCTCAGCTGCTCGTTCACCTGTTGAATCATTGCCTGGTCCGCCGCACGATTCGTCGGAACGCGGGTCTCTCCCTGCCCCTGAGCGATGGAGGGAGCGGGGCCCTGTCGTTTGACGGGGTCGGCTGGAGCCGGCGTCACCGTGGGAGGCTGGGATTCCGCGGCCCGGGCGGTTTCAATTCTGACCGTCGTACGCAACATGCCCGCGAGGCGGTCGTCCGGCACCTTGCCTTTCCTGGTTTTCTTCACATTGCGGCCTTTGCCGATCACGGTGAAGTCGAATCCCTCGATATTCGCGAGCAGAGGTGTGGCGTAGCTGACCGGCACGGCGAAGGCCATTCCCTCCGGCACAATGCCGGAAGGGTGAGAAAATTTCGTGGTCAGAATCCCGATCAGCTCTCCTTCTGCGTTATAGAGGGGGCCGCCGCTGTTTCCCGGATTGACGGCCGCATCGACTTGAAACACACGCTGCACGCCCTTCGTCCGTACAGCCGCGATCCGTCCTCGCGTCACGGACACTTCCCGCAACCCGAACGGAAATCCGACGGCGATCACTTCCTGATCCAGCCGGACGTTCCCTGCATGACCAAGCGACGCTTCGGACAGGCCCACCGTTTCGGCTTTGAGCAGGGCCAGGTCATGCTCGGGATCGGTGCTCACCACGATCGCCGAGGTTCGCACTTCGCCCGGCGTCACGACCACGACCCGGCGCGCGTTCGCGATGACGTGATGCGCCGTGAGCACATATCCGTCGGAATGGACGATGACCCCGGTTCCGGATGGCCGTTCGGCCGGTGTCGCCGGACGGTCGGTGGCCCAGGCAGTGCCAGCCCAGACCAACACGCACGCGATGTAGAGCGCGCTTTGCTTCATGGTGCAATATGGATTGCGACACTGATGGCGCCGGCATTCTGCCCGAGCCGCAAGCCTTCCCTCGGATAGCCTGTCTTGTCCAGCGCTCCCTTCGGTTCCCCGTGGCAATCCAGACACTGCCGGGTCATGTACAACGGGTACAGGAGTCTCACCGTCCCGCTTTTGGCCGTGGCTTCGCTGATCGTTTTCTCGCGAGGATAATCGGGTGCCGCAAACATCTCCAGCGCCGATCGTTCGACCGCATCGGGAGCGTTCGCAGGATTTCTGGGGGCGAGGGCCGTTTGCTTCAAGTGGACGCCGGTCCGCTCCGTGAACCGGCCGGCCACACGCGAACCGAATACGGCCGGGATCAGCTTCGACGGGCCGGTCGGATGGTTGATCTCCGATTGCGCGTCCTTCACGACGTGCTTGCTGACGGCGAGCAGGTCCTTCAGCCACTTCTTGGCCGAGGACGGGAGATTTGCCGAATCCAGCTCGGAAAGCTCGAGTCCTGAACGGTCGCGAAACATACGAGCGAGCTGACGCTCGAACACCTCGGGCGTAAAACCCTTGTCGACCACTGCCGGATCATCGAAGAGAGCTTGATTTTCGTTGATAACGGAGCGCCCTGAATCGAGGAGGATGGCAATCAGGCGGGCGGTTTGTTCCAGATCGACGATGGTCTGGAACGCCGGACCGTCGTCCGGACGAGTCCGCTCAGAGGTCGCCGCTTGTCCCTGAATAGCAGCGAGCAATACGGCTCCGGCGACCCAACCCAGACGGCCTACCATACGGGTCCCCCAAGTGAAGAGACAGTCCGTACGACGTCCGCCGGTCTGGAGAGACCGGCGGACAACTCATGAGAAATCGTACGGTCGCGGTCCACTCAAGTCAAGTCACGGCCGGGTCTGCGGGCCTTAGCGTGACCGGCCACGCTGGATGTCGATCATCACGTTGTCCGCATCCAGCTCGAGCGTCACGGGAGCGCCATCTGCGAAGCCGGACAGTTTCGTCCCGGCCAGCGAATCCACCTCATAGGTGGTGGTGCCTTCCGGAGTGGAGAGCTGGATTTCCTGCCAGTACGGATCCGAATAGCGGACGGTACCGACGACGTAGACGTGGTTGGGAAATTCCCGATCGGTCGGAGCGGCATCGATCAGGACATTGCCTGAATCGACCAGGATGTTCACCGGGTCGCCGACTTTGGCTTTGAACAGTCCCACCCGATCGGCTTTATTGGGGCTGATCGGCCTGGGTTGCAGGCTCGAATCCGTCTTGACGAACAACATTCCGGACTCGATCTTGGTGATCACCCCGCTGAAACCATAATGCGAACCGAGCACGATGTCCTGCGATTGTGCCGCTCCAACCGCCGTGAGCAGCAGCACAAACACGACGGTCAACCCGACCAGCGCTTTCCCCTGATAGCGTTTCATAAGCACACCTCCTGTATGTCGTCATTGCCGCCTCTGCGAGGAGGCCTGACGTCAGTACGTTTCGCCAAGACCGACCGGGCCACCGGACGGAACCGAAATTCCATATTCCTGGATCGGGGTCACCATCAGCGAGAAGTTGTACAGCTCATCGGCAGCGACTTCATTGATGCCGTGGTCCCGGTGGCGAAGCATCTTGAACCACTTTCCCATTTCCATCTTCACCGCCTGATTGTCGCCGCGGCCGACTGCGTCATGTACCAGCCGAATCTTCTGCTGATAGGGTTGCCAGTTTGAGCCGGGATAGTTCGCTGCGGTGAACGACAGTGAATTGTTGATCTCGTCGACCCAGGCGGTCTCGGCCGCTATGCTGACGACCGCCAGACCGCAGAGGGCGGCGCCGATGAGCAGACATGCACCGATTACAGCTTTCATACGCCCCTCCTTTCTCGTGTGTCCTGCTGGGCAGGACAAATTCGGTGGGACACGAAGACATTCGTCGAATATTGATCAGCTCGAGGTCGGCTCATTTGCTGCCGATGTGCTGAGTCCGCCCGTGCCTATGCCGCTCGCCGCGGGACAAGCGGCTCGGGCTTCCCGATGCCCAGCCGTCTCCCCGTGGGCGACGAACCCTTCGGGCCTGCATAGATCGTCAGCACAGAAAACAGCAGCACTCCGACCAGCGAGATGATCCCTGCCACGATTCCCCAATCCATCCATGGCATACGGCACGCGCTCGCATCAGAGTCATGCGAGTCCTTTCGTTACAACCGTGTATCTAGCCGCCAACGTATCTGCTCACGCGATCTGTCAGGCCGGAGCGATGGTGCTGCATCACAGCACACGGCCGCGCGTGCCTGATCGAGATGGAGCTATGGGTCGGCGAATTGAAGCGCCCGAGACGGAAGAAGCCGAATGGCGAGGAAATGAAAGGAGTTAGACGGAGATGAAGGAAAGGTGTGAGAAAGCCATACTGACCATCTCCATCACGATGGATCGCTGCTCCACGGACGATCACGGTCACCACCTCGCAGTTCTGAGGCGGCCCTAAGAGACGATACTCTACGCTTGGGATATTTTTTGGTCAAGCACGAGAAACCCTGGGGGTACCCTTGCTCTGGCGGGGATGCTCTTTCGCCTACGGCGCGTTTCCCGGCTTCCATTTGATGGAGCAGCCGATACTCGCCTTTTGGTTGGGATCCACAGGTTTGCCGGCGAGCACCGCCTCAATGGCGGCACGTAGATCACGGCCTGTCACCGGTTTGTTGTTGCCGGGGCGGCTGTCGTCCAGTTGTCCCCGATAGACCAGCCGCCGTTGAGCATCGAACAGATAAAAATCCGGCGTACAGGCAGCCTTATACGCCTTGGCGATCTCTTGCGCCTCGTCGTAGCAGAAGGGGAAACGAAAATCGAGGCGCGTGGCCATCTCCTTGAGCTGGTCCGGCGCGTCGTCGGGATAGGCCGCCGGATCGTTGCTGCTTATACCGACCACGCCAAGCTTCTTGTTCTGGTAGTCCTTTCCGAGTTTGGCAAGCTCCTGCTCGACATGTTTGACGTAAGGGCAATGCCGGCAGATGAACATGACCAGCAGAGCGTCCTTTCCGGTAAACGAGTCCAACGAATAATTCTTGCCGCTCACGACGTCAGGCAGGATGAACATGGGCGCGGTAGTCCCCAGCGGAAGCATTAACGATTCGACAGCCATAGCGTCCTCATTCTATCAGGGTCCACTGCACCTGTAGGAGGGTGCCTTAGTCCTTATTTCTCCGGCGATCCTTACAGTAACGTGGTAATGTACGCGACCGATTTGAGGTATTTTGTCTCCGGCGGCGCTTGCTGGCACGGTAGAATGAAGGAGCACGGTGCCCTATCAGGTTGACTTCGACGCGACACATCGGATTCTACGAGCCAGATTCCAAGGACGCGTGACGGACGATGACCTCAGGGCGGTCTACCGGTTCGGCCAAGAGAACGTCGAGCGGCTTAATCCACTCTCCGGTATCACTGACTTCTCCGAAACCACTTCGGTCGCCTTCTCTCCTCAGACGATGCGGGATTTGGCCCGTACCAAGCCGATCATGCCGGATCCGACCCGCCCGGTGGTCTTCGTGGCGCCGACACCGGATCTCTTCGGGATGGCGCGGTTGTTCGAGCTGCAAGGCGCGGACGCCCGTCCGAACCTCCATGTGGTGCGCACATCCGAAGAAGCCTACCGGATCTTGAACGTCAGCGATCCTCAGTTCACGCCGGTCTGACGACCTTCCGGCTCCCCTATGCTGCCTTGCGGAAGGGGTACACCGTTGGTGGCTCATACACGTTTGTCGTTTCAGCCGCCTCGACGTCCGTCAGGAAGATCCACCTGAGCAGCGCGGTCACGAGGAGCGCTAAGACGAAGATCATCCCGAGGATGGCCAGGAGGATGATGAGGCTGCCGGTCAGCGTTTGGAACATATGGCACCTCACTTAAAGGTTGTGTGCGTCTGATTTCAGCCTACACCCTCATGGCGTCTTTTCTCCCTGGAAGGGACCCTGGCGCTCGGCCTGGCGCTCCGATAGACCAGCCACCCTACCGCAGCGACAATGACAAGGCCGGGCCAGCCGTCAAGCGGTGGCGCCTCGAATAGCATGAACGGGTCTGGACTGAGGCCCGGCCAGAATGCGCCCAAGGCGATGGGGATCGCCAGTACGATACCCATCAGGGCTTCTCCGGTGATCAATCCTGCAGCGAAGAGGAGCCCGCGCCGCGACGGCTCCGGCTTTGCGGCAGCTCTACTGGCCAGGGCTGCGATCACGCCGCCCAGGAAGATCGTGGCCGAAAGCTTGAGCGGCAGATAGATGCCCAGCGCTACGCCGAGAACCGGAAGGCGGAAATCGCTCCCGCGGGCCTCGAGCCGTCGATCCGCCAGGATGACGAGGATGCCGATCACCGCGCCCAAGCCGACGAGCGGCCAGGGCAGGCCGGCGCCGAAGACGCTGCGGGTCAGACTGGCCATCAACGTGGCTTGCGGCGCGCTCAACGGATGAGTGTGGCCCGCCGTCGGCTCGCCGATCCCATACTTGGCCTGGAGCAGCGAAAGCACCGGAACCAGGACTACGGCACCGGCCAACACCCCAATGACTTGCATAATTTGCTGCTTCCAGGGCGTAGCTCCGACCAGATGCCCGGTCTTCAAATCCTGCAGGTTGTCGCCTCCCATCGCTGCGGCGCAGCAGACCACGGCGCCGATGACCAATGTCGCCGCAGGCCCCGCCGGATGTCCGGCTCCCAGGAACATCACGAGCAGCAGCGAAGCGACCATGATGGTAGCGATGGTCACGCCGGAAACGGGATTGCTGGAGCTGCCGACCAGTCCGGCCATGTAGGCTGCGACGGAAGCGAAGAGGAAGGCGGCCACGGCCATCACCCCCGTCATGAGCAGGCCGATTGGGACACTGTCGACGACCGTCGTGTAGATCCACGCCATCGGGATCAGCGCCAACACAAACGGCACCACGATCCAGGGGAGCGGCGCATCCTGCTCCGTCCTGGGCAGGACTGACGGCTGAGCAGATCCCGCGGCGCGGTAGCTGTCCCGGAGTGTCTCGAGACTTTTCAGGACCGGCTCGCGGAGTTTCGTGAGAGTCCACAGCCCGCCCGTCAGCATCGCGCCGATACCGACGTAGCGGATCTGACCGCTCCAGATCGTCATAGCTGCCGCCAGACCCGTCTTACCCGCCGGCAGGCCGTAGAGCATTCCATAGCTCGGCATGAGCACAAGCCATCCGATGACGCCTCCGAGAAAGACGACCACGGCGGTGTTCAATCTGATGATGAATCCCACGGCGAGCAATGCCGGGGAAAGATTGAGTCCCGCATAGATCACTGTGCGTCCGGTATTGGCCGCGCCTTCCAGGGACTCCGTCCACAAGCGCAGGCCGCTTTCGCCAAACTTTACCGCACCCCCAAGAAGGGCGGCGGAGAGTAGAGTGTTGAAATCGCCGGCCGCTTGGACGGGGCCGCCTTCGCCCTGATGTGTGCCCTCCGCGCGCGCCGGCGCCGCAACCTTCAAGACTTCCGCGGTTGCCACGCCTTCAGGAAACCGGAGGCGCGCGGTCACGATGAGCGCTCGCCGCAAGGGAATCGTAAAGAGTACGCCGAGGAGCCCGCCGACCGTAGCAATCGAGGCGGTCTGCCAGTACTCGAAGTCGGACCAGTAGCCGACGAGCAGCAGCGCCGGGATCGTGAAGATCACGCCGGCGGCCAGCGCTTCTCCCGAGGAGGCGGCCGTCTGGATGATGTTGTTCTCGAGGATGTTGGATCGTTTAAAGCAGCGAAGGATCGCCATCGAGGCGACGGCGGCCGGGATCGATGCGGAGACCGTCATGCCGGCAAAGAGTCCGAGATAGGCATTGGCTGCGGCCAGGATTGCCGCGAGGATGATCGACAGGACGACGGCTTTAACGGTGATCTCCGGGAGAGAGGTCGTGGCGGGGACGACGGGCTGCTCGTCGTTCGTCAACATGGGGTGCGCGCATTATATAAGAATCGTGGGGAAAGTACTGAAGGAATGGATGGGAGCATCATAGATTGAGACGAATCGGTTCAGACTGATATAGGGTGAGGAGGACGAGAAGGGTCTCGTGATGAATGTGGAACAACCTGATCCTTGCGGAATCGAGTTTCTGACGGCGGTCTATGAGGTTGATGGACCGGAGAAGGAAGCCCGGGCCCGGGCTGAGCGCATTTGTCTCGATCAGACCATTGAGGCCGAGGCGGATCTTCTTGCTGCTCCGCTGTGCGCCAACATCCTTGGTCGCGTGGAACAGATCCGGCCGCGTGTTGGCGGACGCTACGAAGCGACCATTCGTTATCCCGGCGATCTTGTCGGGAAAGACCATAGTGCTCTGCTGAATCTGTTATTCGGCACGAGCAGTCTGCGCGGAGGCGTGCGGCTCCTGTCCTTTACGCTGACGAAGGGGCTGCTTGCGTCATGGCGCGGGCCCCGGCACGGCACGACCGGCCTCAGGCAGGCGGTCGAGGTGTCCGATCGGCCGTTGGTCTGCGCGGTCTTGAAGCCGTTAGGCCGTTCTCCCGACGAACTGGCGGAACTCGCGGTGCAGTTCGTGCGTGGCGGGGCCGATCTGATCAAGGACGATCAAGGCCTGCTCGATCACTCATTTTGTCCGTTCAATGAACGAGTGGCTCGCTGTGCGGAAGCGATTGCTCGTGCGAGTGCGCAGCGGGGGGCGCCCCTGTCTTTATTTCACGCATATCAGCGGATCACTGGATGCGATGCGGGAGCGTGCCGTATACGCGAAACGCGTGGGAGCGACCGGTCTCTTGGTGGCTCCGGGGTTGACCGGCTTCGATGCGCTGCGTGCGCTGGCGTTGGATGACACCCTGACCCTGCCGATCGCGAGCCATCCTGCTCTTCTCGGGACCCGCGCCTCTGCGGATGGACTCGCCCCTGCAGTGCTGTTCGGGTTACTGCCTCGCTTGGCGGGTGCCGATCTGACGATTTATCCGAGCTTCGATGCCGGCTACCGTATGTCGAAGGAGGAGTGCATCTCGGTCGCCGTGAATAGCCGGCAGCCGTGGGACCACCTCCTGTCGACGATGCCGGCGGTCGGCGGCAGAATGGGCGTTGAGCGGATTGCCGAATTAACGGCGTGTCTTGGCCGGGAAGTTGTGTTTGTCCTTGGCAGCCGAATACAGCAGCATCAACAGGGAGTCGTCGCAGCGATTGACGATTTCCAAATGATGTTGACGCGGTCAGTCTAAGAAGGGTGCGAGGAAGTCTTGACGAGGGTGACCGTGGCAGTCCGTTCGGCCGCTTGATTGATCCGAAACGCCGTCGTGGCCCAGCAGGCGGACACGAATATGAGGTGAAACATGACGTCCGTCCAGGGCCCGAACAAATAGCCTTCCTCTGCGCCGTGAGCGTAGGCGATGAAGAGGGTGAGGGCACCGACCGTCAGCCATCGTGCGCCGGCGAGCGCCGTGGACCGTGCATGATGCTCGAGGCTGTTCGCGGTGAGCTTATGTGCTGGCTTGCCAGCTGCGAGCCAGCCGACGTTCAGATGCGGCCGCTTGCCTTCCCGGAGGAACAGCAGTCCGCCAGCGGAGACCATACTTCCCAACAAGGTGAGATCAAAGGTGCTGATCATTTGAGCCGCGGACTGGAGCCACGATGGTGATCCGCCGTTGGTCAAGCGAGCGGTCATGCGTCGCTTGGCATGGCGGGCGTAACGTACAGGAAGTGAGAGATCGAGACAAGAAAAACCTTTGTGCTGAAGCACGTGAGCGAGGTCATTCATGAGTGATGACATCCAATACGATTCCTTCGAATGGCAACACCGGCGGGCCCGCGCCATAGCCACGGGACTGCTGCTCTGCATGGCAGGGCTCTTTGTGGCGGCGCTGGTCTGGGAACCCAAGTATCCGTCGCTGAGCTGGATCCGCGCCTTTGCGGAGGCAGCCATGGTCGGCGCTCTCGCCGATTGGTATGCTGTCACGGCCCTGTTCCGGCGGCCGCTCGGTTTACCGATTCCCCATAGCCAGATCATCCCACGAAATAAGGAACGCATTGCCTCCAGACTGGGCAGCTTAACGCAGCGCCAGCTTCTGACTCCGGATGCCATCGGAGCACTGATCGAATCCTGGCGCATTCCGGAGGAGCTTACTGCGGTGCTGCTTGATCCGAAACGGAGACAGGTATTGAGTCAAGAGGCGGCAAGCCTCTTGGGTCGCATGGTGGAGGCGTCTGAAGATGAGGCGATGCAGCAGTTCTTCCGGCACCTCGGCGTCAGGATGTTGCGCGGCCTGCATGTCGCTCCGCTGCTCGGACAGGTGCTGTCGGGGTTTCTGCAAAGCTCCCAACGAGACCGGTTGGTGAACGATGTGTTGAGGTTTGTAGAAATATCCGTGGAAGAACATCGAAGCCAGTTGTGCGGACTCATCGCCGACAAGTTGCCGTGGTCCCGGTTTCTCGCCCTGGTCAGGCTGGATGAGACGGTGGCAGGCAAGATCCTCGATTGGTTCGTTTCAGTCCTTCGAGAAATGCAGGACGATCTCCATGACCCCCTGAGGCAGCAGTTCCTCGAGCGGCTCGACCTCGCGTCGCAATGGCTCATGCATTCCGAGCAGGCCTTGCAGCGGGAAGCGACGCTCAAAGAAGAGCTGCTGAGCTACCAGGCGCTGCTGCAATTCCTCGACGAATCCTGGCACAGTCTGAAGCGGTGGATGTTAGCGGATCTGGCGCAGGAGGGATCGGAGATCCGCGCCTACCTCGACGCAGCCTTGACGGGTCTCGGCGAGGCGTTGAGGAAAGATCCCGATGTGGTGGCACTGTTCCAGCAAGGATTACAAGCGTTTGTGATCGATCTGGCGACGAGGCATCGGGACAGGATTGGCGAGCTGGTCACGGACACGGTCCGTAACTGGTCAGTTGTTCACATGGTGGACACGATCGAGCGCGAAGTGGGCACCGACCTGCAGTTTATCCGTATTAATGGAGCCATCGTAGGGGGGCTTGTAGGACTAATGCTTTATGCCCTCGCCCTGTTAATTGCCAAGATATAAATCGGTGCTATATTTTCTATATGAGACTGCCTCTTGCACTGTCAGCCTCGACCGGCTTAGCGGTTACCTTGGCCGCAACGCTTTCATGGGCCGGTACCGTTCCCGAGCTTGGCGCATTGAACGACAATCCCGATTCCTATCAATCCCAGGTGGTGCGCGTGACGGGCGTCGTGGTGAACCACAGGATACGACGTGGGATGATGAACAAGTGTTTTCAGTCGTTCACACTGGAGGACGATACCGGCTCCATCGATGTTGAGTACAAGGCCAGCTGCTCGGGAGCCAGGAATGCGATTCGCGACCGTGATGTAGTGACTGTCGAAGGACGCTTCGAATTGACCTCCGGCAGCTCGGGCGTGATCAAGGTGAAATCGATCCTGTCGAAAGTGGCTCCCTCCGCTCAGTAAGTTATTATCCTCCTTCAAATTCTAGAAAGTATTGCCTCTCCAGGAAGAGATGTTCCCTGACCGGATGGTAGCCGGCTGCCTTCATTTCCTCAATCACGGTCTCGCGTGGGACAAGATGGTGCTTTGGGAAGCCCAACTCGCCTGAACGTTCGTCGTGGTAGAAGTCGATGATCGCGATCCGTCCTCCAGGCTTGAGCGACGATTGGACGTTCCGGAAATATTCACTGCGGTTTTCGAGGTGGTGGTAGGTGTTGCAGACGAAGATCAGATCGACCGATTCGAAAGGAATCTTGGGGCTGTCGGGCCTGGCGAGAATGAATTCCGCCTCGAACGACCGGTGCATGTGAACGAGGCTGTCTTCGACATATTTCAACGCCTCCGGTTCGATGTCGACCACGTAGACTTTGCCGACCTCCGTCACTGCCTCCACGAACCGCCGCGTGAAGTAGCCGGAGCCGGCGCCGACGTCGGCGACGGACATTCCCGGCTTGAGGGCCAGGGCGTCGACCACCTGCACCGGTTTTTGGTCCTGATCGCGCTCGGATCGATCAAGGCGCTCGATGTACTCCATCACGTTGGGCATCCGCTCGTGCTGATGCCCCTGCTGCGCCCGCGCTGATGCCCCGTAAAGGAGACTGACGAGAAGGGCAATAGCAATCCATTGGGCACCACCGTACATCGTGGGTCCTCGTCCCATGGTTTTCTCTTTTCTCCTCCGTCTCTACATCAGATCGCTCGTTATTCTCGAGAATGACATCCGTATCGGTCCTCGCTGCGACTCGCGAGGATCGCATGTTTCTGTCGTGCGGTCGCCGTTCTCACCCCTCCAACCCTGGGCGCGCCAAGACGCGCCCTTTCCCAGGTGGCGATTGCGAGCATTGTTCGAAGGTCCGTCCGGACGCAGTCCAGGACGGACCAAGTTGCGGAGCGAAGCAGCGAGAGAATCATGCGGTCTTACCCTCGCTGCAGCAGCGGGCGATACAGATGTCCTTTCTATTTTTTCTTTCCAAGGGATTGCTGCAACAACCCTTTCCATTCCTCCCGATTGACGGCGGGCAGGGTCGTAATTTGAATGTGTCCCAGGGAGGCATTCAGTACGGCGGCTTTCATTGCCGTCTTATTGTCCGGAAATTCCCAGATCGCGACGACGTCGTACTCGCCGAGGCAATAGTACGCCTGCACGAGCTTCCCGCCGAGACTCTTCGCGGTCTGCTTCACCATTTCGGCCCTCTCGATCCCTTTATCCCTCATGGTTTGAAGACCGTGTTGCGTGAACTTCACGAGACTGACATAGGTCTGCATAGCCGCCCTCCCGGGTGATTGTGAACCGCGACGTGTCGTGCGCCGAATTGTAGGCCTCTTCCCAGTAGGGAACAATATGGCGCTCATGCCCCGCCGAGCGTGCTCGCATTCACTCCTTCGATCTCCCTCAACCGCGGCGTAAGGAGGTGGATGGTCACCCTCCAACCAGGGTTCTTCCTAGGATGTGCATGGTGAAAAGCAGAACATAGTAGAGCCAGACCGGTCGAGGTTCTCATCACCACTCAAAGGGACACGGAGGAGTTATTATGGATATCCAGAACCGGGTCAAACAATTCATTTCCGACAGTAAGGAGCTCTACAGAAAACTCCGCATCCATGGCGAAGAACTCTCCGACTTGGACCTGGTTGCCCTTCGAGAGCAGTTGCACATCCTCGATACGGAGGCCGGCCATTTCCAGGATCTGAAATCGGACGGCATCTCCTTTATGTTCCACGGGCGGAGGCCGCAATCGGACAAACCGTTTCTCCGCAAGATCGCATAGTTCAAAGGGCGCGCCCATTGGCTCCTGCGAGGGAGTAGTCCTCGCTGAGTCGGGGTGTGGGCTGTGGCTGTGAAACCAGGGTATCGCTTGATCCTTGTTGATGGCGACGGTGTGCTGGTGTCGGAGTTTCAGGTGACCGAGCGGGATCTGGCCGATCCGTCCGCCTTCGTCGCTGCCATTCAGCAGTCGATCGAGCAGGTCGAAGAAGAAGAGCCCTGACACCGGCCGACCCTGATCTGTGGACGCCGAGAGGAGCGGGGATGGGGGCGCCGACCATACAGCGGGACCTGACCCGCTCCAGTCTGTCCGTGCTGTTCATGGTCGGCCTCATCGCCGCTTCGTTCTGGATCCTGCGGCCGTTCCTTCCTGCCGTGCTGTGGGCGACGATGATCGTCGTCGCGGCCTGGCCACTGATGCTGTACGTCGAAGCGCTGTTGTGGGGACGGCGGTCGTTGGCCGTCACGGTGATGACGCTGGCGCTGCTGCTGCTCTTTGCCGTGCCGTTTTCGCTGGCGGTCGGCACGCTCGTCGCGCATCTCGATGAAATCGTCGAATGGGCCCACTCCCTCAAGTCGCTCAGCCTGCCTGCACCGCCCCGCTGGCTCGAAAGCGTTCCATTGTTCGGTCCCAGGACCGCGGCGGCGTGGAGCGAATTCACGGCTTCCGGCCCGGAGGAACTGGCTCGCTACGCGGCCCCCTATGCCAAGGACGCCGGGAGCTGGCTCTTTGCGCAACTCGGCAGCCTCGGTGCGATGACTGGGCAGTTTCTCCTGACCGTGGTCATCGCGGCGGTGCTGTTTGCTCGAGGGGATAGGGCGGTCACGGACCTATGCCGGTTTGGACGACGGCTTGCAGGAGCCCGCGGGGAGCGCGCGGTGAATTTGGCCGGACAGGCGATTCGCGGCGTGGCCCTCGGGATCGTGCTTGTGGCCATCGGGCAATCGGTGCTCGCCGGCATCGGCCTGGCGGTGGCAGGCGTCCCCTTCGCTGTGCTGCTGACCGCGCTGATGTTCTTGTGCGGCGTCGTGCAGGTGGGCGTGGTGCCGGTCCTCCTGATCGCTGTCGCCTGGCTGTACTGGCAGGGGAGCAGCGGATGGGGCACCGCGCTTTTGTTCTGGACGATCTTCGTCGGCACCATCGATAATGTGATCCGGCCGATCTTGATCCAGAAGGGAGCGCAGCTTCCGCTGCTGCTGGTCGTCGCCGGCGTCATCGGCGGCTTGGTGGCCTTCGGACTCGTAGGAATTTTTGTCGGTCCCGTCGTGCTGGGGGTCAGTTATATGTTGCTCGAAGCCTGGCTGTGGGAAGAAACGGACGGACCGGCGGAGGGCGTGTAGGAGCACGCGATGACACATCACTTACAACGGATCATGAATGGCGCCGTGCTCTCTGCCTGTGCCTGCGTGATGGCGCTTCCTGTATCTGCGGTGCAGCAGGAGCCGAATGCCGGTAGCTGGCGGACGGCGTCGCCGGCGCCGATGAAGCGGACGGAAGTGGCGGCGGCAACGGTCGGAGGGAAGATCTATGTTGTTGGCGGCTTCGAAGAACCCAGCCTGGGCAATGTCCTGAACTTTGCGATTACGGCAACCGTCGAAGAATACGACCCCTCAACAGACCGATGGAGTACCAAGGCAGCCATGCCGGTAGGCCTGCACCACGCGGGCATCGGCGTCGTCGGCAGCCGGCTCTACATCATCGGCGGGTACAAGCAATCGGGATTGAGCGTCTGGGGATCCGTCGCCACGGTCTATGTCTATGATCCTGCCGCCGATGCCTGGAGCGAGCGCGCGTCAATGCCGACGGCTCGCGGCGCCTTATCGGTGGCTGTGCACGAAGGCAAGCTCTATGCGATCGGCGGCTACGAAGGCCGGGCCAACAGCGCCGCGGTCGAGGTCTACGATCCTGTGAGAGATTCCTGGACCTCGCGCGCGCCGCTTCCCACGCCGCGCGATCATCTTGCGACAGCAACGGCGGGCGGAAAACTCTACGCGATCGGTGGAAGGCTCAAGGGCGACTATCATCGCAATCTCTCGATCACCGAGATGTACGATCCCAGCGCTGACAAGTGGAGCAAGGCGCCGGATCTGCCGACCGCCCGCAGCGGAATCACCGCGGCTGTAGCCGGCGGCCGGATCTTTGTGTTCGGCGGGGAGGGGGTGGACGGCACGTTTCGCGAAAATGAAGCGTACGATCCGTCGCGAGACGCCTGGCAGACGATGACGCCGATGCCCACTGCACGCCACGGTCTGGGGTCCGCCGTCGTGGACGGTCGGATCTTTGTCCTCAGCGGCGGGCCGACTCCCGGAGGAAGCTTCAGCAACCTGAACGAAGCCTTTTCACCGCCGGGCAGCCGCTGAGAGTTGTTCGGGCCTTCCTCAGTCGCTTCCCAGGAAATGGAGGCGGTAGCTCCCGGCTACGGACATCGCGTTGGTGTCGTGCCTGATGCGTTCCCAGACGTCTCCCGTCCCGACGTCGCCCTCCTCCAGGACCGCCAGATAAAAGCCGCACCTGCCGCTCGCATGGAACCGCTTCGGCATATCGGGACGTCCGAACTTCACGCCGAGCTTATAACAGGGTACGCGGGGCTGTGTGACTTCGACCAGAGCGCCGCCGATGCGAAATCGATCGCCGATCCAGACGGTCGATTCGTCCAGTCCTTCCGTCGTGAAATTTTCACCGAACATCCCGAAAGGCAACGGCATGCCCGGAAGCTCGGTACGCCAGAAGGCATAATGCTCTGACGGATAGACGTAGACCGCTTTGTCCCAGCCTCCGTGGACCCGCAGGTCGGCTTGCTCATCGCCATCCAAGTTATTCCGGCGCAGCATGATGCGACCGGCAACCGGCGTTTTGTCAATGCCCGTGACCACCGTTCTGCCCCGCCACTTCACCTTGCGCGGACGACCGACCTGAATTGAAAGGAGCTTCATAATAGGCACCTCCCGATGAACCTCGGCCCGGCTGAAGGCCGCCGGGCCAAGCAAGGATCTTCACTCATCGCCGACCAGTCGCGAGTTCTTCCGGCGCAGGCGCGCGCAGCAACTCGACAATCGCCGCACCGATGTCCCGGCTGTGCGTTTCGAGGGCAAAGTGGCCCGCGTCGAGCAACCGCACCTGTGCATCAGGATTATCCCGCTTGTAGGCATGTGCCCCGGCGGGAAGAAAGAAGGGATCGTTCTTGCCCCAGATGGCGAGGGTCGGGGGCCGACGCGTTCGAAAATACTCTTGAAAGCGGGGATAGAGCGTTACGTTGCTCGCATAGTCGAGAAACAGATCTAATTGGATGTCCTCGTTGCCCGGACGTGCTAACAAGGCGCTGTCGAGGGCATAGGATTCCGGCGCGACGCGCGATTCGTCCGTGCCATGCGTGTATTGCCATTTGATGGAGTCGGGCAAGAGGAAAGACTTCAACGCATTCCTGTTCTCAGAGGTCGGGTTCGCCCAGTATCGTTGAATGGGATTCCAGCCCTCGCTGAGGCCTTCCTCGTAGGCATTTCCGTTCTGCGATACGAGGGCCGCGATCCGGTCGGGATGCCGGAGGGCCAATCGAAGACCGACCGGAGCGCCGTAATCGAAGATGTAGAGCGCATACCGGGTGAGGCCGACCGCGTCGGTGAATCGATCCATCACGTCGGCCAGATGATCGAAGGTATAGGCAAACTGTGACCGGCCTGGCGCATCCGAGAGTCCGAATCCAGGAAGATCCGGGGCGATGACATGGAGATGCGGCGCAAGCTGCGGAATGAGGTCTCGGAACATGTGCGATGACGAGGGAAAGCCGTGGAGGAGGAGTATTGCGGGGTCCGCCGGCGAGCCTGCCTCCCGATAAAAGATGTTGAAGCCGTCCACGTCCTGCCGTCGGTAATGGATTGATTGGTGAGCGGTCATGAGTAACTCCTTTAGTTGTGCCTCCGGGATCAGCCGGCTGCATGAATGGTGAAATGGGCGGGTCGTGCCGTGTCGCAAGATAACCGTCTAAACATAATATTGACGGTTATATCATCGGTAGGCTAACCTGTCAACTATGGATTTACCGGTGCAACGCCAAGTCCCGTTTCTCTTTGTCGGGAACCAGGCCTGTCTGGATTTCATCAACACCGACCTGGTGATGAACGGACAGCCGACGGACTTGTTGCCGTCGCTGCAAGATCTGGTGGCGTGGCTGCTTCAGGCCGGTCTCATGACCAAAGAGCTGGCCAAGCGATTGGAAAAAGAAGGGAGCCGTCACGGTGCGGAGACGCTTAAACAGGCGAAGGTGTTCCGTACGACCATGCGGGAAATGGCCGAACGGTTGGCCGCCGGCAAATCGGTTCCTCAGGCGGCGCTCGATGCGGTCAACGAAGCGCTGCGGTACCGCGTCGGCTATCCGCAGGTCGGCCGGCAGAACGGCGCGTTCGAGCGGACCTACCAACAGGAGTTCACGGACTCCGATCAGTTGCTCGGGCTGCTGGCGGAAGCCGCGAGCGATCTCCTGGTGAGATGCGATTTCTCATTGGTCAAAAAATGCCAAAATCCGGCGTGTGTCCTGTTTTTCTATGACACAACCAAGAACCACGCGCGTCATTGGTGCAGCATGAATCTTTGCGGAAACCGCAGCAAGGTCGCCGCCCACTATCAACGACACCGGAAACGAACGCCATGAGCACGCAAGTTGAGCGTGTGGCAGGGGTGGATGTCGGCGGGGCGAAGAAGGGCTTCCATGCGGTGGCCTTCCAGGGTCGGATGCTGTCTGCCAAGCTGACGACCTGCAGCGCTGCGGCCGTCGTCGCCTGGTGCCGGGAGCAAAGGGTGTCAGCGATCGGCATCGACGCTCCCTCCCGGTGGAGTCTCACCGGACGTGCGCGATCCTGCGAGCGCGAGTTGGCACACGCTGGCATGTCGACTTTCTCCACGCCGAGCCGGGCCGTCGGAGAGATACATCCATTGGCAAGAAGCTTTCGGCCGCATTTAAACGCAGCGATCGGCGGCGTCTTTTGGAAGAAGACGGTATCGCAGCCGATGGTCTCCTGAACATCGACGAGATCGACGCAGCGCTGTGCACCTTGACGGCGCGCCATGTGCTTGCCGGCTGCTTCAACGCCTACGGCGACGGCGCCGAAGGCTTCATTCTCGTCCCCACCCGCTTGACTTCATTCTCTGCATGCATTACAACCGCCGACGGTTCGCCTCAATTGCTCTCACCCTGTTGATCGGAACGAATCGCCAGACGACT
>DASVBB010000138.1:0-11566 GCA_036376045.1 Nitrospira sp. | reverse complement strand
TGAATTCGTGAAGACCCTCGATGAACGCGATGAGGACATTCTGCGGAACCGACTTCTCTCCGAAACGCCCTTGACCCTTGACGATCTGGGCGCCAAATACGGCATTACTAAGGAACGCACCCGTCAGCTGGAAGCCCGCATCATCAAGCGCCTGCGGGACTACATGAAGAAAGATATAAAGGATTTCGACCGGTTACGCGCCTGAGTCTTTTTCTTCCTCCCTCCCCTCGAATAGTCTGGCATATCCGGATCAGCATCGGGTATTATGCCCACTTCCCGAGCGCTCGGGGGACAAAAAGATTTCTTCGCCGGTCCCCCTTGACTCAATCGAAGACGGGGCTATCTCTCGCTCAGCTTCGCAAGATCAGGGATCCTGCTCGCGTGCGGGTCGTCAAGACCGCGGTCATCGAGTGCGAACCCGTTCTAAATTGTCGACATCTTTCGGGTTAACTTACACCACGAGGAGGTTTGCGTTATGAGCACAGCTGCTAAGGAGAAGAAGAACGTGGCCAAGGGCTTCCAGCCCCTCGGCGACCGCGTGTTCGTCACCTACACTGAAGAGTTGGATCGGACAGCCGGCGGGATTTATGTGCCGGATTCGGCGAAGGAAAAGCCGCAGCGGGGTATCGTCCAAGCCGTCGGCAAGAAGGTCGAAAACGTGAAAGTCGGCGACCAGGTTCTGTTTGATAAGTATTCAGGCAGCAAGCTCCGGATCGAGGACGAAGAGTGCTTGATCCTCAAAGAAGAAGATATCCTCGGGGTTTTTACTAATTAATCTGAATCAACCACCAGACGACTGACTTTAACGGAGGAATCACATGGCTAAGCAACTACTGTACAGCGAGGCAGCTCGGGCCTCCATTCTCAAGGGGGTCAACCAGCTCGCCGACGCCGTCAAAGCGACTCTCGGCCCCAAGGGCCGCAACGCGATTTTGGACAAGAAATTCGGCGCACCGACGATCACCAAGGACGGCGTGACCGTCGCCAAGGAAATCGAACTCAAGAACCCCTACGAAAACATGGGCGCTCAGCTCGTCCGCGAAGTGGCCAGCAAGACCAGCGATACTGCCGGTGACGGCACGACGACTGCGACGGTATTAGCCCAAGCCATCTATCGCGAAGGTGTGAAGAACATCACCGCCGGTGCGAACCCGATGGAAATCCAACGGGGCATCAACAAGGCCGTGGAAGCGGTCGTCGCCGAGCTGAAGAAGCTCAGCAAGCCCTGCCAGAACAAGACCGAGATTTCTCAAGTCGGCACGATTTCAGCCAACAACGACAAGACGATCGGCGACCTGATCGCGGAAGCGATGGAGAAGGTCGGCAAAGACGGCGTGATCACGGTCGAAGAAGCCAAGTCGATGACCACCTCTCTCGATGTCGTCGAGGGCATGCAGTTCGATCGCGGGTACATCTCCCCCTACTTCGTCACCAACGCCGAGCGGATGGAAGCTTCACTCGAAGAGCCGCTCATCCTCATCAATGAAAAGAAAATCAGCAGCATGAAGGACCTCCTCCCGGTTCTCGAGCAGGTGGCCAAGATGGGCAAGCCGCTCGTGATCCTCGCGGAAGAAGTCGAAGGCGAAGCGCTGGCCACCCTCGTGGTCAACAAGCTGCGCGGCACCTTGAACGTGGCGGCCGTGAAGGCTCCAGGCTTCGGCGATCGTCGCAAGGCCATGCTGGAGGACATTGCGATCCTCACCGGCGGTCAGGTGATCTCTGAAGACCTCGGCATCAAGCTGGAAAACGTGAAGCTGACGGACCTCGGCCGTGCGAAGCGAGTGACGATCGACAAGGACAACAGCACGATCGTCGAAGGTTATGGCGATCCGAAGAAGATCGAAGCGCGCGTGAAGCAGATCAAGGCCCAGATCGAAGAGACGACCTCCGACTACGATCGCGAGAAGCTCCAGGAGCGTTTGGCGAAGATCGTCGGCGGCGTGGCCGTCATCAATGTCGGCGCAGCGACCGAGACTGAAATGAAGGAAAAGAAGGCCCGCGTCGAGGACGCGCTCCACGCGACCAAGGCGGCGGTGGAAGAAGGCATCGTCCCGGGCGGCGGAACGGCGTATCTCCGTTGCATCAAGGCACTCGACACCATCAAGGATGTTCCGGCGGAACAGAAGGTTGGCTTGGACATCATCCGGCGCGCCCTGGAAGAGCCGCTCCGCCAGATCGTGAACAATGCAGGCGGTGAAGCGTCGGTCGTGATGGGAAAGGTTCGTGACGACAAGAACCCCAACGCCGGCTACAACGCGGCAACGGAAGAATATGTGGACATGATCAAGGCGGGCATCATCGATCCGACGAAAGTCTCCCGCACGGCGCTGCAGAACGCGGCCAGCGTCGCGGGGTTGATGCTCACGACCGAGGTCATGATCACGGACATCCCCGAAGAGAAGAAGGAACCGATGGGCGGCGGTGGCCATGGTCACAGCCACGGTATGGAAGGGATGTACTAATCGAACACAGCTGCTCACCCACGGGTGACAGCGTGCTCTTTGAGGGGCCCGGCGGGAAACCGCCGGGCCCTTCGTGTTTGTGGAGGCGATGGACGGACGCTACAATGATCTGAGTCTACGATGGAGCGGTCGTGATCGTCGAGGTCGAATCCAGCGAGAATTGCGAAGCCGGCTTCTTCGCCCGCTTCAAGGAGGCCGGTCCTGCGAGACCGGTCGTTCAGGTGCGGCTTTATGAGCGAAACCCCGTCGGGGAATGGTACTGGGTTACGGGATGGAGCGATAATTCTGAGACGCCTCTCTGTCCCGCTTATGCCCAGCGCGTCGAAGACTCCGGTTCAGGGCTCGCCTATCTGGTCTACGGCGGTCTCTACGGGCTGCGGTTCAAACCGGTCGCCGTCGAGGACCCGTGGAGCCTCGGAAGTGTTCACCAATGGGGCGAGACGCATCTCTCGCTCTCCAGTGAGCGCGATCTCCGCTACGGTGAGTAATTTCCTGTTTTTGCACGTATTTCAGCTGCTGCTCGGCCTGTAGTTCTTTTGTTCCTTGGCTTGTCTGTGCTAAGAAGGAAGCGGGTTATTTCACTGACGCGCACGTGAACTCTCACACGGTAGAGGAGAACTGTGCGTCCACGACGAACATGCCTCATCGCTGCGCCGTTCTGCCTCATCCTTTGGGCCGTCACTTTTGACGATCACGCCTCAAGTGAAACTCCCTCGAGCGAGATCATCGAGCTCATACAGGCAGAGGATGCCGACACAATCTCCTTCGAAGAGAAAGTAGCCTTCATAAGCCCAAACGGAGAAGAAATCACCCCTTCGGTCGGAAGGTATCGCGTTCAACCTGTCGGTCCTTCCTCACTTCGGCTAGTTCCCTTTGAAAACAAAGACGTGGTTGTCCTCAAGGCCCAGTCAACAAGACATGCGGAAGATATTGAGGGTCCCGTCGCCCTCATCGCAGTCGATGATGAATATCTGGTTCATGTGGTCCTGCTTCTCCCAGGGCAAAAAGGCCTAGAAGCCATTGGTTCATCAAGCCGTGGACGTCATCGTGGTTCCCCGGAGTTTCTCACTCCGGTGCAAATCCATGACGCACTGATACGAAAGAAGGCGCACAAGCCCTGAGTTAGCGTCAGTGGTGGGTGCGGACTGTCGTCTGTAGAACTCTTTTGAGAAGCGGCGAGAACTTCGAATCATAAAAAAACGATCGAAAGAACTCGTGAACGAACTTCGTGTGCGACCGATAGTCGGATTGAAATCTGGTCACGGCAGTTGCGCGATCGGCCCATTGATATCCGGAACGAATCGCACACCGTTCCAACTCTTGCGCCTCATCTGGCAGGGAATGCGTCTGTAAGTCATGTACCATCTGCAGCTTGTGCTCGACGTCGCGAAGGAATAGATAGGCAGCCGAAAGGGCATCGCGCTCCTTCGGCGACAACAGTTTCTTCGCGGCAAATGCCTTCAATGCCCCCAGCGTGCTGCGGTGAAGCAACCCCGGAGCCTTCTTCCCGACCAACACCTGAATCGTCTGGACCAGGAACTCGATTTCCCTGATGCCGCCCGTGCCGAGCTTGACGTTGCGATGCTCGTGACCGCGATCCGCCATTTTGGCATCGATCATTTCCTTCACAGCCCGCACGTCTGCGATGACGGCCATCGCGGCGGGCAGCCCAGTCTTGATCTGCCCGCCCCCCAGCATAAACGGGTTCACGATCTGCATGAAGGCCTTGCCCACCTCACGAGAGCCGGCCACTGGCCAGGCCTTGAGCAGCGCCAGTCGTTCCCAAATCTGCCCGCGTGTCGCATAGTATTTTCGGTAGTCTTCCAGCGAGCGGGCCAGTTGGCCGACCGATCCCTCAGCGCGAAGGCGTAGGTCCACCCGGAACACGTACCCTTCTTTCGTTGGCTCGCTCAACGCCTTCGTGAGCTCGCGCGAAAGAATCTCGAAATATTCTTCATTCGAAATGCCAGTGACCGCCGTGTTGTCGGCAGACTGCCCCTTCGGGGCTCGCGTCTCCCCTTCATGAGACGCATAGACGTAGATCACATCCACATCCGAGCTGTAGTTCAGTTCGTGCCCGCCGAGTTTTCCCATCCCGATCACGGCGAAGCCCGTCTCCTGCCATTTCCCCTGCCGGTTCTTGTGCATAGGCCTGCCGTATTGGCGGCGCAGATCGGCATCAACGATGTCATAGGCCGCATGGATCAAGAGTCCGGCGAGATCCGACAGGGAGGCGGTCGTTTCGGCCACATCCGCCAACCGTAGGAGATCCCTCACACCAATCCGGAGCATTTCGCGACGGCGAAACCGCCGGAGCACCACCAGTTTCAGCTCTTTTACCGTCAGACGGGCCAATTGCTTCCGGAGTGCCTGTTCCAGGCCGGCTCTATTCGAAGGTTTCGAGAGCACCTCTTCCTCGGCCAGCCAATACACCAGCATAGGATCGCGGATGATGGTGAAGGCGAGCGAATCGCTGTTCCCGAAAATGGTGGACAGCAGATCGAGCATCCGGGGAGAGCTACGCAGATAGTCGAGAAAGGCCGAGCGAGTCACGGTGTCGAGCAGCCGCTCCCAGTGGTTCAACGCCTGGTCCGGGTCGGCAGTTCCCGCGAGCGATTGCATGAGGATCGGCAGAACCGCGGCCAACTGATGCCGCTCATGCGGTTCGCCAGCCATGGCCTGCAGATTGCGATCGGCCTGAACGATATCCGTAATGCCATACGCCGCGAGGATGCTGCGTACATCGCGGGGATCGCGTTCCGAGGCCAGGAGAAGCGGGGTGGGATCGGGCTGAGCCGGCGGTGGTATCACCGGCAGCCGTGATGGCTGTTGGTGTGTCTTCGAGGATGGTGCTTTCTTGCGTCTAGCAGAGTGTTTCGGCGCCAAGAGTTCCTCTTCGAAGCAATACTCCTTCAGGATGCTCAAAAAGGTCGACGACGTACTAAGCTTCGCCTGTACCGATCGCTTCGATCACCTGCGAGCGGATAGGTCCCTTGCCCCCAGTGCCCTCTCGACTTGAGGATCTGAGCGATGCGAGAACGAAGCTGACGGCCATTTTCAGCATCTTGCCGGCGCGGCATTATACTGTCAGGCCGGATTGGGCACAACGAACGTTCCTGCGCTATACTGACGCCTCGATGGCTGCCTCCGATCAGGAAGAGCTTTTCCAGTCTCTCGCCTCGCTCGCTACGGATGTTCCACCGGATATTCTTCGCGATTTTGTCGGCCGGATGGACGGCGAATATTTTCGGCGGATTCCACTTCCGGCGATCGCACAGCATGTTCGATTGGCCGCGGCATTGACGCCGGAGCATCTCTGCGAATGCGCCATCAGCGACCCTCGCGACGGACACTTCGAACTGACCGTCGTCGCCTATGACTACTTCGCCGAATTTGCGACCATCTGCGGCCTGCTGTCGGCATTCGGGCTGAATATCGAGGAGGGGCAAATTTACACATTTGCGGACGCCCCCGCCGGACCATCGGCGAAGCCCGGCTATGGACAGGGACCGCGCCAGCGGGCGAAGCTCCGTCCAGGGTTGAGCCGGAAAAAGATCGTGGACATCTTTCGTGTCCGGCCTGTGGGAGACGCATCATTCACCCCGGAAGACCAGGCCCGCTTCACTGCCGAACTTCGCACATTGGTCGGCCTGCTCGACGAAGGTCAATTCGAAGATGCCCGTCATGCCGTCAATCGCCTGCTGGTGGAGTATCTCGGCAAACGTCGCGGCTCGTTCAGCGGCCTCCTGCATCCGGTCCAGATCGCATTCGACAACAGCCAATCGCCGACCGACACGATCATGGATATCCGGTCGGACGACACGCCCGCATTCCTCTATGCCTTCGCCAATGCTCTGGCGATGAGGAACGTTTATATCAGCCAGGCCAGAATCGATCTGGAAGGCGGCAAGCTGCACGACCGCTTTGCCGTACGCAACCGTTACGGCCAAAAGCTCACCGATCAGGCCGAGCAGCAGCAGTTGCGCCTGACCGCTGTGCTGATCAAGCAGTTTACCCATGCGCTCACTTGGGCTCCCGACCCGACGAAGGCCATGGAAGCCTTCGACCAATTCCTCGATCTAACGGTCCAGGAAACGAAAGGCAAAGCCCGGGAAGAGGCCCTCGCGTTCCTCAGCGACAAGAAAACCTTTCCGTTGCTGGCCCGGTTGCTCGGCGCCAGCGACTTTCTCTGGGAGGACTTCCTCCGCCGCCAGCACGACCACCTCCTGCCCCTACTTCACGGCTATCGCGACGCGCCGCTGATCACGCCGCGCTCGGCGCTCGCAAAAGCGCTCGACCGTGCCGTGGACCGAAGCAAAGACGACGCCGGCAGGAAAGAGGCGTTGAATCGGTTCAAAGATCAGGAACTGTTCCGCATCGACATGAAGCACATCGTCGAGCCGGATACCAGCCTCCCAGACTTCTCCCAGGCCCTCACCCAACTGGCCGAAGTCATCCTCGAGCGCAGCTTCAAAGACTGCCAGGCGAAACTCAGCAAGACCTACGGGGCTCCCCGCCTGGGGAATGGCAAGCCGTGCGCATTCGCCGTCATGGGTGCAGGCAAATTCGGCGGCCGCGAGTTGGGGTACGCATCAGATATCGAGGTCCTGTTCGTATACGGCGGCGCCGGACGCACGAATGGTAAGGCCCACATCGAAAACAGCGAATATTTCGAACGGCTGACGCAGGAACTGCTGCAATGGATCGAAGCCAAACAGGAAGGCATCTTCCATCTCGACGTCCGCCTGCGTCCTCACGGCGGCAAAGGGCTTCTGGCCAATCCTCTCGATGAGATCACCACCTACTACAGCGCAGACGGACTGGCCGCACCGTTCGAACGGCAGGCCATGATCAAGCTCCGCCACGCCGCGGGGGATGCTGCGCTCGGGAAACAGGTGGAAGCCCATCGGGACCGATATGTCTACAGCAGCGCGCCGTGGGACGTGGCCGCGGCCCTCGATTTGCGCCGCCAACAACTCAAACAGCTCGTCGAACGCGGCACGATCAATGCGAAGCTCAGTCCCGGCGGAGTGGTCGATATCGAGTACGCCATTCAATATCTGCAGCTCATGCATGGACATCGCCATGCCATGCTCCGGACTCCGAATGCCATGCAGGCGCTCGCCGGTCTCGTAGAATGCGGAATCGTCAGCCGGCAGGATGGCGAGAACCTTCGCAGGGCCTATCTCTTTATCCGGATGCTGATCGATGGGCTCCGCATGGTGAGGGGTCACGCCAAGGATCTGGTGCTTCCACCTCCCGATTCAGACGAGTTCATCTTTCTGGCCCGCCGCGTCGGCTACACGACCGATGATTGGCAGGCGGGGGCAAGGCATTTGAAGACGGATATCGAAGAGCATATGGGGAAAGTGAGGGAGTTTTGGGAGCGGACTTTTGGGACATTATGATGCGGGTCCTGCCGCTGACCAACCCAGTCGGCTTCGCACCCCACCCTATCTGATCTCATTCTTCATGACTGTTCTCGAAAGGAAGTCCCACTTGATTCGAAGAACCACGTGGTGTGGTCTTCACTCGATCCGCTGGATCCGAAGCACTCGCTGCCCGCAAATGTCGCTGAACATCCGCTTCTAAGAGTGAGAGACCAACTGTAATCCTGGTCCCTTTGCCAATCGCACTATCTTCTCTGAGCCATCCACCAATAGCTGCCAGGCGCTCTCGGATATTTGCCAGCCCGAAATGCCCCTTCACAACATTTGGTTTGACGAGCGCAGGATCGTAGCCTCGACCGCGATCTCCTACCATAATCAGGAGACTCTGATCCTGATCGACAGTCAGAGCAATGGTGGCACGGCCTACCGCCGCGTGTTTCACCACATTGATCAACAGTTCGCGCACACATGTATAGAGCAAGACGGCCTGATCCTGAGGAATCGTCAGAGATTCCACATCGAGGCGGAGATCGACCGTCAGACCATGTTGAGTCATATGCCCGGCAAGCCAGCGGATCGCCGCCGGTAACCCGGCCTCCTGAAGTTCCGACGGAACGAGTTCGGCCATGAGAGTTCGAGCATATTCTAAAGATCGCTGCAGCGCTTCCGCCGTCTCCTGCATATAGCGTTCAGACTGCACCGGAGACGAACCCAGGAATTGCTGGGCTAACTTTAGTTTCATCTTGCCTAACGTGAGCAGCTGCGCGAGGTAGTCGTGCAGTTCGGAGGCCAATGCACGGCGTTCACGTTCTTCGGTGATGGCTAATTCTGCGGTGATGTCTCGGAGTTTTTGTTCTCGTTCAAGAACCTGGCTTTCTAAATCTTGTTTGTTGAGACGTAATGCTGTCTCTTTTTGTTTGACTTCGATAATTCGGGCCGCCTGATCGGCATACAGATCTAAGATGCGAAGTTGTTCGTCGGTCGGCATTCCGCCTTTTTGGGAATATGTGGTGAGTACACCCAGGACCTCACGATCGGCCGCAAAGAGCGGCGTTGATTGGGCAGAAACCAGATGGTATCTCGAGAAGTGAGAAGTCAGACGAGAAAATTCCTGGTCAGTCGCGACATTCTCGATGATCACCCGTTCTTGGCGTTGAAAGGCTGCACGACAGCTGGAACAATCCAATGAAAGTCGTTTGAATTGGCGTAAAAACTCTTTATCGAATCCGACCTGGGCCACCATATGGAACATTGTGGTCTCAGGTTCATAAAGCTGAAGGGTTCCTTTGTCCGCTTTGGAAAATTCTACAGCGGCAGTCAAAATCCGTTGCAGGACGTCCTCAAATTCGACCTCTTCCAGGAGACGCGTGCTTAGCTTGTGTAGGCGCTGAAGTTGCCCTTGAAAAGTAACAGCCTCCTGTCGCGCTTGTTCCTGACGATGAATAAAATAGGCCATCGCTATTCCGACTACCGAAAAGAGCAGAAGCGTTCCCAAGTCGCCCGGACGAAGCCAAAAACTGTTCGCCGGCGGAATCAACCACAAGTCGATGACGATCGCTGAAAGGAGCGTGGCAAAGACGGCCTGAGGAAATCCCAACTTCCAGGCCGTGAACATAATGGCGACGAGAAACATAATGAACGGAGGAGACGTACTGATATAGGGCTGGATGAATGATTTGACGACAAACGCAAGTAAGACTGTGAGCGCGGCAAGGATGAAGGACCGGATCGAGAGGAAAACTGTGCCCACAGCAGACCCTCGACTTGTACTCGAAATACTTTCAGTAGGGAGGGTATCCTAAACCTTATGCACACAGCTGACTAGACCCAGCCGAAGAGTATGGCCATTTGCACGTATCGCCACCGCAAAATCGCTAAAGTTTCACTTAGTGACCAAACCATAACTATTCCTTGATGTTCCAGGTACGTTCGACCCCATGGATGGCCTTAGTGCGGGACATCTGGGAGAAGCCCGACAATTGACACAGTCCTTCCCACCCCAGTAGCCTCTCACTTTCACGTGTACAATTTTCACGGGAGGAACCACTGTGATGAAGTTTGCGTTCGTCGGCTTGCTCATGCTGAATCTGTCCGGTTGCATCAATATCACCAACGAGCTTCAACCGAGTCATCCGGACGTTAAAGCGGTCCTCATTGGAGAAGACTGCACACCAATCGTGCTCGGTATGGGATTCGGCACCAACACCATCGAAGAGGCGAAAAAGGACGGCAGGCTCATGGGAGATGCGGGGGAGTTTCGCCCGCATATAAAGCTCAATGACCGAACGGCGATTCGCCGGATACGCAGCATTCAGACGACGAATTTCTACATCTTGTTGATAGGGTCGAGCTGCATTCAAGTGATTGGCGAGCCGTGAAAGTCATTGGGGAAAGCGTGCCTTAAGAGGATCGCGGCACAGCCATGAACCCGCTTGCCCCATCGGCCTCATGCAACCCGCCTCGGATGCGACTCGTTTTCTTCCACTTGTACGGTGCCTAAACCGCTGGTAAATTATCCCGCCAAGTCTGTGACACTCCCTGAACCACAAGACACGTCGACCTCCCTGACAATCCTCATCGTCGACGATGAGGAGGAAGAGCTGCGCTATTGGGCGGATCTAGTCAGGAATCTGGGTAAGAACTATACGGTACTCACTGCCCTCGACCGGCAGTCTGCTCACGCCATTTGCAGAGAGCATAGGGTCGATTGTGTGCTGTTAGATCTAGACATGCCAGAATCCGGTTTCGATCTCTTACTGGAATTGGTTCCTGAACCAAAACAGCCGCCAATCGCCGTAGTCGTCCTCACTCGCTTGGTCTATCCAACGTTGTGCGAGATCGCGAAGCTCCATGGAGCACAGAATTGGTTGGTAAAAAACCAGACGTCAGCTGAAATGTTAGACACGGCCATACAACGAGCTGTCCTTGCTGTGCAGTCTGGACGTCATCCCTAGCCCTCGGCATTTTCGCCCCTGATTCGTACACGTCTTTAGTGCCTTAGGCAAAATAGCAAACGACTACACTGTGTTTTCCTAGAGAGGTCCCCAGGCGACCGGACGTGGATGATCGGGCTAGATTTGCGAGCGACACTCCCGTAGAGGGTCACTGCTAATGCTCAAACTCATCACCTTGGCGGCTTGCGTGATTGGCTTTGTCTTCATCGGACCAAAAGCATTGGCCGAGTTTCGTCACGCCTTCCCGAAATCTCGGACTCCTTCAAGCGGTAATGCCGAAGGCAAAAACCTGCCTGACAAGCCAAAACCTAGTGCCGCAGCCTGATGCCAACGCGCCTTCCATCGTGACGCTCTATCAGCTGGGGATTTTTCACGTAGCAGCAATGGTTGCTCTACGGTGAGGCGCGCCTCCCCTCTGTCGAGAGAAAGCGCGCCTTCGCCAGACTCTCCGAGAACCGCAATCTTTATCGCGTCATGCATTCCACCGAATGTAATGAGAACGTCCGGCTGGTTCAATCGGTCCAGAGTAAGATTGTCGTAAAGTTTCTCTAACCCCGATCGAAAGGCGACAGCATAAAACTTTGGGAGGCATGAGTGTCTTTCCTGTAGTAGAATGCCCGCCATGTTCAGACGAGCACTTCACGCTCTCGTCCTGCCGTTCCTGTCGATCGCACTCCTGAGCTGCGAGTCGGCCGATCGCGTATTAAAGGCCACTCAACAGGCCGTGGCCGGCCGGACCGGAAGGGATGTCCTCGCCGTC
>DASVBB010000136.1:0-10315 GCA_036376045.1 Nitrospira sp. | reverse complement strand
TCAATCTTGCTCTTGCCGATGACTTCCCGCATCGACGCCTCCGCGGCTTTGCCGATGGTGTCATGGATGTCGGCCACGTTGAAGAGAAACTCCGAGGCGTCCCTGATCTTGTACTGCACGATGAACTCGATCGCCAGAATGTTCATGTCGCCGGTCAGCATGAGAGCCTCCTGCGGGATCATCTGCTGCCGGCTCTGACGATCGGTGCGGAATCCGACTTCGACGCGATGGAGCTTGGCCACTTTCGGCTGCAGGACCGATTCGACAAGCGGAATCTTCACGTGAGGCCCTGGCCCCACCGTCCGGACGGGAATGCCAAACCGCTTGACCACGCCTTCTTCATCCGGTCCGATGATGAATGCGCTCTGCCAGACCAGAAAAATCAGCAGGCCGGCGAGGAGGAGATTTCTGAAGCCTCCGGTGGGAAGGAAACTCCTGAACTGCTGCGCCTGCTTGAGCATATCCTCAAGCGGGTCGCTTTTCTTGCTCCATGGATCTTTGGGATCCCAAACCATGCGGTGGTAGAGGAAGGTTTAATGCTCGTGAACGCGCGACACCATAACAGACTGCCCAGCCCTTCGCAACACAACGGCACACGTGGATGAGTGCGGAGGCACTAACTCGTGACGGCTCCTCCACAAGAGGAGCCCGCGCCGGCGGTGCAGCCGTAACAATGATTGCCGGTGACGATGGCCCTCCGTTGCAGGTCGGCCAGATTGAAATCGCGGATGTGACGTGGCGCGCCCGGGCCAACGGGAAGATCGAGCATTTGATTGAAATCGCAGTCATAGAGCGTACCGTCCCAGCCAACCGACAACGTGTAGCGGCACATCACGCCGGAGGCGGCGGTAGGATTGAACGCCTGAGCCAGCCGCTGCATGTACCCCTCATAGTTTCCGCTCTCAACGAGGAACTCCAGAAAGCGGCTGATCGGCATGTTCGTGATCGTGTAGAGATGATTGAATTCAATGCCGTGTTTGGTGCGCAATTCCTTGCGGAACTGCGCTTCGATGGCTTGCTGTTTGGGCGGCAGAAACGCGCCGACGGGATTGTGAACGAGATTGAGCATCAAGCCGCTCTCAGGTTCGCCGTAACCCAGCTGATTCAGACGGCGAAGGCCCTCGATCGACTTGTCGAAGACGCCCTCTCCCCGTTGCGCATCCGTTTGCGGCCCTTTGTAATAGGGAAGCGAGGCGACGATTTCTACGCGATGAGCGGCCAGGAAGTCCGCCAAATCGGCCTGCGAAGGCAGCAGGAGGACGGAAAGGTTGCAGCGATCCATGACGTGGCGGTTCAGCCCGCGCGCCTGTTCGACCAGCCAACGGAAATTCGGATTGAGCTCGGGCGCTCCGCCGGTAATGTCAACCGTGGGAATGTCGGTCTGCGCCAACGCATGAAGGCACAGTTCCGCCGTCTCACGCGACATCCGCTCCGTCCGGTCCGGTCCGGCATCAACGTGGCAGTGTCTGCAGGTTTGGTTACAGAGCTTACCCACGTTGATCTGAAAGACCGAGATTCCCGTCGCGAGTAGCGGGGACAGGACGGCCTTCTCCATGGACGCGCTGAATCGGGGAGTGGTTTGCTCGAGAAGGCGCAGTTGCTCACTCGTGGATGCCAGGGGACTGTGCCGAGTCAACAGGGTCAACGGCATGGCAATCAGCAGCATCCACCGTTCGGAGCACAAGACACCGCGTCGCTGCTGACGGTGTGTCCCGGCGCGTTTCTGCGTGCGATCTCCAGCATGGTGTCTGTCAGGTCGATGCCGATCACACGACCGGCTGATCCCACGAGCCTTGCGGCTTCGAGACAGTCGATCCCTCCGCCGGATCCGATATCCAGAACCGTCTCGCCGACGTTCACCGTCCGGAGCCCGGCGGGTGTCCCGCAGCCATAGGAGACCTTGAGGACCTCCTCCGGGATAAATGACTTCAGCTGCGCCATGTCATAGCCCGTAGACCCGCACAGCTGTTCGCCCGTGCTGGCGGCTTTTGCATACCGGTCGCCGACCTTCTGGGCAATCTCCTCGATGGGCATGGTCCCTCGTGAGTGAATGGAACGTGCAGTCATGTCCATGTATCAAGAGATGATGGAACGCGTCAACCGTCGGAGGAAGGGCGCCGGCTCTTTCTCCACACCCATGCATACAAAGACAGATTCAGCAGAAGAAGCGATGCCCCCAGGGCGATCTGGAGCCCGCGAGTGAGCGATTCCGGATAAAGCACCGTCAGCAGCCAACGGGAAAGGAAGTCCTGGCTGTCGCTCAGTTCACCTCTGAACCGGGATTCCAGCGGTGTGAGCGGGCAGGTCGCCCCTGAAAATTCCACAATGAGGCCCCACAGGACTGCTGGCACATGAAGCCAGACAGCGCGCGGCCACCGAAGCACGAGGAGCGAGCCGAACATGGCGAAGAGGACGAAGAGCGCGTGGACCAGTGCGATCGCATCGGCAACGAGGGCGTACGACATCAGCGCTACGAATTCTGTGCCTCGAGGGGAGGCGTAGACGGATACGTAATCCGGTCTTCTCCTAACACCGCAAATGGCGTCAACCGATGCTTGTCGGCTTTGGTGTTCGTCATGATGTGTCGCACGGTCCATCCCCGGCTGGTAAGTGCGTCGGCGATCAACGATCGATGACAACGCCAAGGGACGGCCTCCGCGCACATGATGGCCGTGGGAGTTTCTTGAGCATCCTTCATGAGGGTCTCCAAGGCAGCCCAGAACGCTTCCGTCTGCATGTAGTCAGCGAATCCGCGAAAACTCGCGTTTTTCCAGCCTGCATTGATCGTGTCCTTTTTCGGTTTGCGGAGTCCGCCGAGTTCAGGCGCGTGCACATAGCCGAGACGAGCCTCGTGTAGGTGCTCGGCCAACGTGCGGGTATCGAATTGCGGATTGTGGCGGGAATGGGGAACCGTGCGCACATCGACGAGGCGCTTGATGCCATGGGCGGTCAACAATGCCAAGAACTCGCCGATGGGTTTCGTCGAATGGCCAATCGTCCAGAGCTGCCGATCCATACGCCATTGTCCCACAGGGGCGCCATGCTCCCCAACCCTGCAGTCCCCGAGTGACAGATGGCACCGGCTCGAGAGTAGTGCTGAACTCCGGGGATGACGCTACTCGGGTGGCATCTTACGAGGATCCACTTCGACAAGCTTGAGCCGGCCGTTACCGGTGTGCTCTGTCTTGTAGAGTCGGTCTCCAAGCTGCAGGCTGCCAAGCAGGAGATTGCCGCTGGCGACCAGTGTGAAGTCGCCGCGAGAGGGCGGCTTGAACGAACCTCGGATCACGGCCGTGTCATTAAAACGTGACACCGTCGAGAGAATGTCCAACTCGTGGCGAGTTCCGTCAAAGAAATCCACGGTGACGCGGGGATGCGGCCTCGCAGTTGCATCTTTCAGAATCTGCAGCAACTGCACGTCCAGCGCAATGTCCCGCTCTCGGATCACCCACGGCTTTCGCTGACTCTGATCCGGCTGCGGGGGTGGCGCCGTGTGCCACAGACTGGCCAGCTCAGTGGTCTCGCCCCCCACGGCAGCAAGCGGCACCGAACAATGGAGGATGCCGGCAACCGCAATGATGACGAAGACCGCCTGCATCTGTCGCGTACGCTCCTTCGTGCGTCAGAGATCGAGATGACTTCATTATAGTCGGTCGTGCCAGGCAGGGCGAGAACGAAGCACAATTGCGCTAGCGACGGGCGGCTGCCACGGCCCATTCCACGAGGTGGTCCGAGGATTCGACGATGTCGACCGGCACCTCATAGTAATTCCTGAGCGTCTGCTTGGGATTGGGCTTGAACGGTTTCATCTGCTGGGCGCGATAGAGAGGGGCGGTGGCCGGACCCGTTTTGAAATAGAGACGGCCCTTGTGAATGATGCCGAAGAAGCTCCCGTCACGCGCCAGTCCATACCCGCCGAACATTGCGCGGCACGTCAGACCATTGAGATCAGCGAGTTGGTCCATGACGAATTCTTTGTACCCGTCTGACTTCGGCATCGGACTATGCCGGTTTACGTCCGGCGACCACGCGGACGGCGATGGGGAAGGTGATCCTTTCGCCCTGGCGAAATTGCGCGGCAGCCTCAAGAATGAGGCGTTTGACCTGCTGTCGTTGGGAATCGGAAAGTTGGGCCATGAGATTTTGGACCGGCGCGGCGATCTCCATCATGCTGGTGTAGTACTGGTCTTCCGATTCATACGACCACTCGCCAAGGAACTCCTGATCAGCAACGTCGACAAGACCAGCCGCTTGAAGCATGCCGGCCAGTTCGCCGACTCTGGCGAGGCGAAAGATGCCTGGTGCCGTCGGGTCTGGAGGAGGCAGGTCAATGACCTGCCTAATAGCTGCCATCGACAACCCGACCCTCGGATTCCGCTCGACCGCGGACCAGACCATCGCGGAGACCCATCGCCCGGGCTTCAGGACCCGTGCGATCTCCGTAGCGGCCTTCGGAATGTCTGGCAAAAACATCAGGCAAAAACGGCTGGTGATCGCGTCGAACGATGCTGTCTCGAAGGGCAGATTCGTCGCGTCGCCGACGCGAAAGGTGACGTTCGAGAGGCCCAGCCGCTTTGCTTTGCGTTCGGCGGCCGCCAACATGTCCCCGGCAACGTCGATCCCGGTCACCGTGCCGGATGTTCCGACGATCTGCGCCGCAAGAAGCGCGGGATATCCGGTGCCGGAACCAAGATCAAGGACTGCCTGACCCCGGCAGAGGCGTGCATCGGCAACCAGTCGATGATTGAGATAGCCGGCGTGCTCCTCAAAGAGCCGGTCCCACTTTTCCCAGGCGCCCGCGACGCGGTTCCAATCTTGGCGTTGACCCTCGATAAATTCCTGGACGTTCGGCTGCGTCATGATACGGATTCCCTCTTCGTCATCCGCCGCTCAGGGCACAGACGATATAGACGTGGTCCTCGGCATCGAGGGGAGTCAGCAGCTCCTGCGCCTGCTCGTCATTCACGAAGATTCTGATATGGGGTCTGATCCTGTCCTGTTCCGTCACGATACGAAAGCGGAGGCCGGGATATTGCGCGTCCAACGCGGACAACACCTCGCCGAGCGTCGATCCTGCGACCTCCACCTCACTCTGTCGATTCGTGTACGACCGCAGCGCGCTTGGGATATGAATGGTCATCGCCCGAGCACGGCGGCTTCCACGGAATAAATCTCGGGCAGGTGACGGGCGATGCACGTCCAACCTTGCCCCTCGGTACGGCTGGCCCAGATCTCGCCGCTGGTTGTTCCGAGGTACAGACCGACGGGGTCGTGACCGTCGCGGCTCATGGCCTGGCGCTTGACGGTCCACCAGGCGTCGGTTCGCGGGAACCCCTTGTCGAGCCGGGACCAGCTCTTCCCGGCATTTCTCGTGACATAGGCGGCCGGTTTCCCGCCGAGGCTGACGCGCGGCCAGACTGTGGAGCCGTCCATTGGAAGTACCCACGCCACATCCGCATTGCGGGGGTGGACCACCATCGGAAAGCCGATGTCCCCGATGGCTTTCGGCATGTTTTTTCCGATCCGCACCCACTGGTGAGAGGGACGATCGAGACGATAGATCCCGCAATGGTTTTGTTGATAGAGCCGGTCCGGATTGCTGGGACAGAGCCGCACACAGTGCGGGTCGTGGAACGTCACGGTGGCCGGGTCGAACCCTTCGACGACCTCAAGCCCTTTAATCAAGGGGAGAAAGGTCTTGCCTCCGTCTACGGATTCATGCACGCCGCCACCGGACATAGCGAAATACAGGTGCTTGGCATCGCGCGGATCAACGATGATCGAATGCAGCTTGGGCCCGTCAGGCGTGCCGTCCTGGACCGTGCCCATCCATTCCAGATACTGCGGGTCTTCATTGATAGGGGAGAACGCGCTCCAGGTCACGCCTCCGTTGTCAGACCGGAACAGGCCTTGCGGGGATGTGCCGGCATACCAGGCGTCCGGTTCGTTCGCATGGCAGGGGGTGAGCCAGAAGACGTGATTCACTGCGCGGCCGTGTTCACCCTCCGACACCTTTCGGAATGCCGGAGGTGCCGAAGACTCCTTCCAGGTCTTGCCGGCATCCGTGGACCGGTAGATCGTCGGGCCGAGATGCCCCGTGCTGACGGCCATCAGTATGGTGCGTCGATCACGCGGGTCGAGCACCATGTGGTGCACGATGTGGCCGAGAAACATCGGCGCGGACAGTTTCCACGTCCGCCTGGACGCATCGCTGCGCAAGGTGAATGCGCCCTTCCGGGTGCCGATCAACAGGATGACTGCCCCCTTCGAGGCGGCTGATGTACCAGTCTTGGCTGTGCGAGTCATCTGAGAGTCTCCTTCCGAACGAGTGTCGCTGGCTCAGCGCCGTTTCCGTTTGGGCCGGGGCCTAGTGCGTCTGGCCGTGGACTTTTTTCTCGGTGCCTTCGGTGCCATTTTTGATTGCCACAGTCCGAACGTCGCTCCCGTCGGATCGTTGATGATGCTCAACCATCCGTATTGGCCGGCCACCATGACCTCGCGATGCACGGTGGCGCCGAGACTTCGGGCTTTTTCTGTGACGCGGGTGATGTCATCCGTCACGATGTAGGGGATCCAGAACGATTCCGATCCCGCTTGCGGGCTCTTCATCATGCCCCCGGTCGGGGACAGCTGCTCATTGAAGAGCGAATAGGGCATGTCCGGCAGATCGCGGACTTTCCAGCCGAACAATTTCTGGTAGAAGTCTTTTGCCTTGTCCAAATCCTGAGTGATCAGCTCGATGTGTCCGAAGTTGGTCCCCATGGTCGTCCTCCGTCGATGCCGCGGGCGGTTACTTGATCGTCTGCAACGTTTCGCGGAGTTCCTTCAACTCGGCGATCGAGAGATCCAGATGTTGATCGCGCTGCGGCTGATCGTCTTTGAATTTCCACAGGCGTTTGAAAATGGTGATCAACTCCTTTTTATGGGTCACAGCGAGATCATAGGCCGGTGTTTTTTGCTGTTCCTTCGTGACCTCGCAATAGGAATCGAGGAGGGCATGCAACTGATTGTGGTAATCGTCGAACGCCGCATCGTTGCCTTTCCCGCCCTTGGCTTTGGTCGCGGTGGCCTCCATCGTGGTGGTCAGGTTGACCAGAGTGTCGACCGCCGTGGCCCCTTTGGCCTGCGCCGCATAGTCCCCTGCGCGCGGATAGAACAAGTAACTGCACCCGCTGCTCACGACTAACAGGATGATCAGGGCCATGAGGCTCGTTGTGCGTGCCATAGTGTCCTCCATGTGCGTCAGTGTGGGCGGGTAGTCAAGCACGTTCCACGCGCATGGTCAATGCTCGGCCGGCGCCCGAACAAGGCGCCGGCCGAGCTGGAGTCTGGTCATTGTTTCCGGGAATAGACGATTTCCAGCATCTTCGTTTCTTTATCGCCTTTGTGGGCTCCATACATATCGAACGTTTGTGTATTGCTGTCGACGATCTTCCAGACGGCACGATGCGTCATCTTGCCTCCGTCCGGTTCGGGATGTGACCCCTTCAGAGTGATGGTCTTCCCGTCCGGACTCGCCGTACCTTCCATGATGAACAATCCGGTGCCCATCGAATCCATCCAGGCCGTTACATATTTCTTGGACATATTGTCGTACGCGTCGATGCCGATGCCGGAGAATGGTTGTCCCATCATCTGGCCAGTGTATTCCTGGTAGAGAAAGCGTCCATCGAGCAGCATCTTCATCTCGGCCGTGCCGCTGGATTCTGCGGGCGGTTTGCCCGGCTCCATCCATTCTTTGGTCGTGGTGGTCCAGCTGCCGGCGAGAGAGGCGAACAATTTATGCGGCTCGCCGGGTACCGCCATTTGTTTCCATAGTTCCATCATTGCCTGCTGATCCATGTGTTTGTCGTGCTTCTTTTCTTTTGCCGGCACCGCCGACGCTGAGAGAATGAGACAGGCACAGGTGAGAGCACTAATGATCAACCGCATCGTGGCCTCCTATTGTGACGTGAGTGAGAATTGCCGCTCCGTGTTGTCGTTGCGTTTGCGTTGCATATTTCGTTACGGGGCCGCATGAATCATCCAGGACACTCCAAAACGATCGGTCACCATGCCAAACCGTGGCGAAAAGAACGTCTTCATCAATGGTTGGCTCACCTGACCACCCTCGGCCAACGCATTGAATCGACGGTCGGCCTCGGCTTCGTTCTTCACGGTGAGTGAGAGAGCAAACCCTTCGTACTTCTGCGATCCCTGGCATTGCCCGTCTGATGCCATGAGCGTCTGATCGCCGATTTGCAAGGTCATGTGCATGACCTTATTGGTGTCCGTGGACCCGCAAAGGCTCGGATCGGGACTATCCTTGAAGCGGATGAGCCTGCCGACTTTTGCACCGACCGCCTTTTCGTAGAACTGAGCGGCTTCTTCGCAACGGCCTTCAAAGAATAGATAGGGTTGTAACAGCATGGTCGTCTCCTTTCTGCATGCTTCTACTGTGCTTTCGCTGCCTTTGCCCGAACCCGTTCCTCCTGCTCCCGAAGCTCCGGAGTGAACTCCGCCCCGAAATCCTCGGCTTCGAACACCTGGCGGATTTCGATCTCGCTGTCTTCATTGTGCGGATTCGGACAGCGCTTGACCCATTCGATCGCTTCCTCTTTCGACTTCACATTCCAAAGCCAGAAACCGGCGATCAATTCTTTCGTTTCGGTGAACGGCCCATCGATCACCGTCCGCTTGTTGCCCGAAAATTTGACGCGTGCGCCTTTTGAGGTGGGGTGAAGACCGTCGCCCGCCAACAAGACGCCTGCAGTGACCAATTCTTCATTAAACTTTCCCATCTCGGTGAGGAGCTTCTCGCTGGGCATGATGCCCGCTTCCGAGTCCTTGCTGGCCTTGACGATAATCATGAACCGCATACCGAACCCTCCTTCCGTTTACCCTTCATGCTGATGTGAGGTGAACCTGCTTCCCCTGCTCTCCCCTTAGTCGAACAGGCATCGATCAAATCGACAGACGCCCAAGTGAAGCAAACCGGAGGGCGCCCCCGCACCTCGCAAAACACCTAGGTGCAGGGCCTGGTGGAGAAGCCGACCGACGGAGATCATGAAACCCTGAGCGGGATGAGCTGGCGTAGCCGCTCGTCCCGAAGGTACAGTCCTCCCCACAGGAACACCCCCAGCAACACCGCCATGTGAAACGGCTCTCCGATGCGGAGATGCGTCGCCGTGGCTCCTCCCAGGTACCCGGTCAGCAAGATTGCACCGAGCACGGACGTGCGTGGGATGACATACAGCAGGGTGGAGAGCAGCTCGACCAGACCCAAACCAAGCGCGAGGCTGTCGTCATACCCCAAGTGAGTAAATCCTTCGGCCACTGACGCCGGCTTCGCGAGTTTGAGGATACTGCTGAACAGCAGCATCAGTGTGGGCAATGCGCTCATGACATATCCGGCCCACTGCATCTTTTTTGGCGTCATCATATCTTCCCCCTGGAATCCTCAGCCCTGAAAGGCCTTCTGTAAGGTCTGGATGTCGAGTTTCTTCATCTGCAACACCGCTTGCATTGCGCGATCGGCTTGCTGCTCCTTTGGCGCGCGCCTCGAGGCGACGCGAATGTTCGTGTACGGTCTTGTGTCTAAGACGCGACGGGTAATCCGGGAACGTCCCTGATCGGACGAATCTCGATTGTGCCGATCCGTGCCCCGGGAACTCTGACGGCAATTCCGATGGCCGCGTCAAGGTTGTCAGCCTCGATGAGAAAGTAACCCGCGAGTTGCTCGTGTGTTTCCGCGTAGGGACCGTCGGTCACGACGGTCTTGTTGCCTCGCACGCGAATGCATGTCGCCGTGGACGTCGGTTGCAGGGGGGCGGCAAGGTATTGCCCGCGCGATATCACTTGATGAGCCAGACGAATGGATTCATCCAGCATCGCGGCATGCGTCGTCTCTCCGAGTTCGGCGAAGTGCTCCTCATTGTGGTAGACCAACAGCATGTATTTCATCACGGGTTCTCCATGTGTGCAGATGCGCACCCCTTGTTACGCTGACATACCATAGTCGTCTGCACCGGCTGAAATCGACAGAAGAGCCCGGGTGGCTTTCAGCCGATGGACAAGGACACCCCAAGTCACTGATATGGAAATGTTGTTCAGCCAGGCAGAGAGTTCAACCGTCGCTCCAAAAATCGTCGTTCCGGTTCCTGCCTGGCGAACCGGAGCGCTCGTTCGTAGGATTGCCGGGCCTCCTCGCTTCGTCCCAGCCGCCGGCAGAGTTCCGCCCGTGCCGAATGGGCCAAGTGGTACTCGGTCAGTTCGCCTCGACGCAAAATCGCTTCGACCAGGTTCAAACCCGCGAGAGGACCGTCCCGCATGGCCA
>DASVBB010000119.1:0-5503 GCA_036376045.1 Nitrospira sp. | reverse complement strand
GGCATCGCCGTCGATGAGAAACGCAGCCCGCTCTGCGCGGTCGACGCGCCAACAGTTGCGTCCGACCACGAACAGCGACGAGGGGGCCCGTGACCGGGCGGTCACGCCGGCTGATTGTCGCTGCAATTCCGACTGCTTCTGTTGTTTTCTGACAACATTCATCGTGCGGTCAGGGGGAAACGTGCAAATCGAGTGCCCTTGACGCTGTGGACGACGTAAACGATCTGACGTTCAGCGGGAAGGCCTCTTCTCAGGTGTCTGGGAGCGGACCAGCTGTCCTGCGTCAGACATTTTGTCCATGGCTTCAGTCGAACTCCGTCTACTGGCAAGGCTGTCGGATAGGTCTGCCTCTTGCACCGGCCTTCTCCACGGTCAGAGACGAAAGGTGTCGTGGAAATGCCGATCCTCGAGATCATCTTCTTCATGGCCGGTACCCTGGCGGCGACGACCGCCATATGGCTCGGCACCACCTCGTCCGGTGTGGGCAGCCGCCGTCCGGCCGTGGCGGAACAGGGTCACGTCCGAACGTCCGCAACCTCCGACAGGTTACGCTTTCAACAATAACGAGGAAATTGATGTCACCGTCCAAACAGGCGCAGCGTCCGCCTCAACACCAGTCACACCAACCGGGCCTCGAACACGAGATGAGCCCTCGCCCCGAAAGTGAGAACCACGCGCAGCACGGAAGCGGAAAGCTCCGGGACAAGGTGGCCCTCATCACGGGAGGCGACAGCGGGATCGGACGGGCCGTCGCAATCGCTTATGCGAAGGAAGGAGCCGACACGGCCATTGTGTATCTCAATGAACATGAAGACGCCAGAGAAACCCAGCGCCTGGTGCAACAGGAGGGGCGCCAATGTCTCCTCATCGCCGGCGACGTCGGGAAGGAACCCTTCTGTCACGAGGCGGTCGACCGCACCGTTCGAGAATTCGGCAGGCTGGACATCCTCGTGAACAATGCCGCCGAGCAGCATCCGCAGGAGACCCTGGAGCAGATCTCAGCGGAACAGCTCGAACGCACGTTCCGCACAAATATCTTCTCCTACTTTTATATGGGAAAGGCCGCACTGCCGTACCTGAAGGAAGGCAGTACGATCATCAACACGACCTCGGTCACGGCCTATAAAGGCAGTCCTCAATTGCTGGACTACTCGTCGACCAAGGGCGCCATCGTGGCATTTACCCGTTCACTGTCCCAGGCGCTTGCCGACAAGCAGATCCGCGTGAATGCCGTGGCGCCGGGGCCCATCTGGACGCCACTGATCCCCTCCACGTTCCCCGCGGGCAAGGTCGCTGAGTTTGGTTCCGACGTCCCGCTCAAACGCGCCGGACAGCCCGAAGAAATCGCCCCCAGCTACGTCTTTCTGGCGTCGCAGGACTCGTCCTATACGACCGGCCAGGTCTTGCATCCCAATGGGGGAACGGTCGTCAATGGATAACGCCCGTGACGCTAGGCGCAACTCGTCAATGGCAAGGAGGACAACCATGGCCAAGCGGACGCCGAAGAAGCCGAAGAATTCACAGCCTCAAGATGCTGTCCAGTTGTTGAAGGCCGACCACAAGCAGGTGAGGAAGCTGTTTGAACAATTCCATGGCGCGTCGGATGACGACAAGGGATCAATTGCCAAACGGCTGTTTATCGAATTGGACATCCACTCCAAGCTGGAGGAAGAGTTGCTCTACCCGGCGGTGCAATCCAAGCTTGACTCGCTCGACTCCGAAACTCAGGGCAACGGCCTCGATATCACGGACGATGGCGAGATCGAACAGGACAGCGAGAGCGGACTCGAAGGCGAAATTGACGGCGCCGAACTCGACGCGCTGGACGAGGATGACGATGAGGAGAGGGAGTCTGAAATTATTACGGCGGCCTATGACAGCCACGCCACGGTCAAGGATCTGATCCAGCAATTGCGGACCCTTGACCCCAGAAACAGCGACTATCGTGATCTCTTTACGGAACTGGAGGATGTCGTCATCGAGCACGTGTCCGAGGAGGAGGCCGCCATCCTGCCGTTGGCGGCCGCCCAGCTCGATGTGCAATCCCTCGGCCTGACGATGCAGCGTCGCAAAGACGATCTCTCGTCGCAATCATCACTGGCGGCCTGACCGCAGCGGGGTGGCGTCACCATGGCTGAAAGTCCGTTGTCTTCCGCCGATCACGCAGCACGATGGAGCAGAACGATCCGGGCGCGCCCCCGTTTCGGATCGCTTGTCATTGAGCCTGAGAGTCGCCCACTCTCATTTTCATGACTGCCCCAACGGGCGAAGACATTCGGCGAAAGACGGCACAGGCAGAGGAGCTCTGCTCCTCTGCCTTCCCTTTGTGTCACATTCCCGGAGATCTGAGATTGTCCTTATCCGCGACCGCTGACCGACAGCCTGTCCTCCGTTGAGACAACTCGCGCAACAGCAGCCCCTCGCACGGAACATCATTCTCAGGCTCTCAGCCAATCCAACGAGTAGCGGCCTCACTCGGACTGGCCCTGCTCTTGCAAACTCCGATGCGGAGTCAGTGAACATCACTTACGAGGGAGTTATCTCATGGAGAATCAGGCAAATGAGAGGCGGCCGGAGGTGCTCCGCACCCTGTTGATCGGACGACGGTCGACGCTACAACGCGAGATTGATCATCTCATTGCGCAACACCGGGACAACCATACGCACTTTCGTGACAACTCCGTGCTCGACGTCGAGGACATGTCGCTGCGGGACTCCACCGGAGCCCAGCAGATTGCGCTGCTCGAAGCCCGAACGCAGGAGCGCATCCAGCTGGATGAAGCACTGCGCCGGCTCGATGAAGGCACCTATGGCGTCTGTGAGGACTGCGACGCGCCCATTTCACCGGCCCGCCTGCGGGCGCTGCCCTTTGCGCGGCGATGTGTCGCCTGCCAGGAGCAATATGAGTTGTTCGAGAACATCATGCGCCGCGAAGACCGCGAGGAAATATAAGGAGGTAGCATGCCGTCCCACTCCCGAAACGACGACCTGGAAACCCCCGACATGGATCATGAGGCGGACGAGGCAGGGAACGTGTTCGAGATGCTGAAGACCGACCATCGCCATGTCCAGGACCTGTTCACCCGCTTTGAGGATGCCGACACGCGCGCGCGGGCCGCGATTGCGGAAGAGACGCTGACCGCATTGGAAGTGCATGCCGCGCTGGAAGACGAACTGGTCTATCCCGCTATTGCCAAAGTCGTGGAGGATAAAGAGGTGGTGAGCGAGGCCAGGGAGGAGCACCACGTTGCCAAGCTGCTGATCAAAGAATTGCACAAGATGGAAGCTGGAGACGAGGCGTTTGCGACGAAGTTCAAGGTCCTGGGCGAGCTGGTGGGCCACCACATTGAGGAAGAAGAAGGCGAACTGTTCCCCCAGGCCGAAGAAGCCGGATTTGAGCCGGAGCGCCTGTCGAAGGACGTCGCCACGCGCAAAGCGAAATTGATGCGGAAATACGAAGGCGGCAAGAAGTCCTCGCGACGGAAGAAGGCCGCCTAGAGCGAACACCGGTCGCCGCCTGTGGGCTCGAGTTCTTGAGTGGGCTCGGTCCACAGGGCCGGCGCGACCGGTCAGGTGCCTTCGGCAAATCGACCTCCGGCGTGAGACCTGTAGAAAGGTAATCATGCACGTCGGCGACATGTTGCTCTGGGGATTGCTCGCCACAGGATTATTGACGACCCTCCTGCGCGCCGGCCAGGCGCTTCATCTCACCCGCATGGACACCACGCTCCTGCTCGGCACCATGGTGACGCCGGACCGCGACCGGGCCAAGATCGTCGGCTTCGTGATTCATTTCTTCAACGGCTGGTGGATCGCGATGGTCTACGTCCTGTTCTTCCATGCCTTCGGAATGGCCACCTGGTGGCTGGGAGCGCTGATGGGCATCGCACACACGGCGTTCATTCTGCTCGCCGTCCTCCCCTCTCTTCCCGGCGTCCATCCCCGGATGGCCTCGGACAGCACCGGCCCGCGGCCGACCAGGATGCTGGAGCCGCCGGGCTTATTGGCGCTGAACTACGGCTATCGCACCCCCTTGGCCGTACTTGTCGCCCATATCGCATACGGCACGGTGCTCGGCGCGTGCTATCAAGTCTAGGCAAACACGCCACGCACACATTGTTGCATTCACACCTTGTCCGCGAGTCGTAACAGCGCGCCGAGGTGAGCCACGTGCGTCAAGGCAAGAGGATAGTTTCCGAGAAATGCGCCGTCCTGATGACGGATTTCCTCGGGAAACAATCCCAGATCGTTGGCGTGTTGCGTCAATCTGCCCAGGAGGTCCTCCGCCTCCTCCGTGCGACCGGCAGCAGCCAGTGATTCCACCAACCAGAAGCTGCAAGGCAGGAACGCCCCCTCCTCCCGGCCGGTTCCCTGCTCCGCGATGTATCGATAGACCAGAGGACCGCGCGTCAGCCACCGCTGTATGGTTGAAACGGTCGACGCCATCCGGGGATCCCGGCCGTCAATAAAGCCGGTGAGACTGAATGTGAGCGCGGCGGCATCCAGCCGTGTCCCGCCCAGCACCTGCACAAAACTTCTGCGTGTCGTCGAGTAGCCGGACTTGAGCACCGCACGCACCAGCCCCTCGCGGGCTTGTGCCCAGGCGCCAGTTGAAGGACGCGCGCCTAATTTGCGCGCAAGGCGTTCCACACGGTCCAATGCCGTCCAACACATCACTTTTGAATGGACGTAATGCCGCGGCTCCCCGCGAATTTCCCAAATGCCGTGATCGGGATACGGCCACGACATGGACAACAGATCGCCGACCCTGAGAATCCAGCGCTTGGTATCGCGGTCGACAGGGTAGCCGGCGTCGACATAGAGCGACAGTGTGTCCAGCACTTCGCCGTAGACATCGAGTTGTTCCTGCTGAGCGGCAGCATTGCCAAACCGCACCGGCTGAGATCGCCGATAGCCTTCGAAGAGAGACCATGACCGTTCCCGAATGGATGCCTCCCCGTGCAGGGTGTACAGGACCTGTAATTCTGGATAGGTCAACGTAGTGGCATGTGTCATCCATTGGGTGAATGCGCGGGCTTCGGCATCGAAACCCAGCCGGAAGAAGGCATGTGCAGTGAAAGAGGCATCGCGAAGCCAACAATAGCGATAATCCCAATTGAGGTCGCCTCCCAGCCGTTCGGGAAGGGACGTCGTGGGAGCGGCGACGATCGCCCCTGATGGCGCATAACTGAGGAGCTTCAGCGTGATGGCACTTCTAATGACTTGTTCTCGCCATGGGCCGCTGTACCGGCAGCTCCGAGTCCACCCGGTCCAATAGGCATGTGTCTCTGCGATCGCTTCGGCCGCTTCGGACAGCTGTGGATACACGGCCGGGGCATCCTCCGCATAGGACAGCCACAAGGTGACCGTTTCGCCTCGTGACACCAATGCACGCCCGGTTAATATCCCTTGTCTGATCTCCAGCGGCCGGTCCACCGCAACGAACAACATGCGTCCCCCGAAATCCGCGCAGTATCCGGCCCGGCCCCGCTGCTCAAACGAG
>DASVBB010000113.1:0-2086 GCA_036376045.1 Nitrospira sp. | reverse complement strand
GTAATCATGACCGCTTGCTGAGCAGGCAAAGGCTAAGGGAACCATTGGAAGTCCGGTGGCCTTCGCCAGTTGAATGACACCGAGCTTGGCGACCTGTCGTGGTCCTTTCGGCCCATCGGGGGGCACGACCAGATCCTGGCCGGCGCTGCCCAACGTGATCAGCGTCCGGAGAGCCCCTTGAGCGAGGCCAGGCGCGGTATATCGTTCCCCAAAAGCGGAACGTTTCGTATCCCCTCGCTCAATCCTTTGGGCGTGGCTGGGTCAGAGCGAATCACGCAATTCGAATTCGGCGCGTGATCTGCCCATTGCTTTCCCAATAGGTACGCTTGTTCGCGATGACGGGATCAGTCATGGCTGGCTGAACCTGTCCGGTTCTGTCGATGGCCCGCGAGACGATGGTATGCTCGCCTGCTGCGGCACCAATCCAATCGAAGTGCCAGAACTTCCACGCAAACTCATGCTCCTGCCCACGATCAATGGTGGCCGGACGCCATGGGCCGTCATCGATGCGGACTTCCACACGTTGGATCGGCCTTCCCCACGCCGCACCATAGATTCGATGCGCTCCATCCTTCATCGTGACCTTCACGGTCGCGGATTTCAGCAAAGCGGGCCCGACCACTTTCTGCGTCCAAACAACTTCCCCATTCTCGCGCGGCTCTTCACGAATCGTGACATAGTCCTTGGCCATGAACCGGCCGGCCCAGCGCTTGTCGACAACCTCAATGCGTTTGAGCCATTTCACATTGGCGACCCCGTACCACCCGGGCGCAATGAGGCGGAGCGGAAATCCGTGGAGGGGAGACAAAGGCGCACCGTTCATCTCATAGCAGAGGAGATGCTCTGGCGCCAACGCATCCTCCAACGACATGCTTCGGCTGAAGTTCTGCTTCATTTTGATGTCACGAACCTCCTCCTCGCCTTCGTCGCTCCCGAAGAAGACCACCTCAATCCCGTTTTTCTTGATGCCGGCAGCCTGTAAAATTGGCGCGAGCGGCGTCCCTCCCCATTTCGCATTCCCGATGCCGCCGGTGAACCAGTCGAAGCCGTGATTGCCGCCGCACTCGAGCGTAAACGCGACGTCCTGCCGCGGCCGCGCTTGGATCTGTTCCAGGGTTAGAGTGGTCGGCCTCTCAACCAGGCCACCGATCTGCAGCCGCCAGTCTTCGGCCTTGAGGACAGGACGGTTGTAGTGGCTGACGGTGAAAAAATCCTCATTCGGAGTAATCCAGGAACTCAATTGTTCCCAATTCCGCGTGTTCAAGTCGCCGTATTGCCGAACGGCCCCATCCGGAGGGGCCGGAGCTTGATCCAAAAACGGGATCGCCTTCTCGCCCTCGCTGATGCGCCAGATTTGGGCAAACAGGGGAGACTCCGACAAGGCCAACGCGGCGAGCATGGAGGTTCCACGGATCAGGAAATCGCGTCGTGAAAACGCGGAAACAGCGTCCTGTGTCTCTGATTGATCGTCACAACGTGCACGCGGTGTCATGTGAGGCCTCTCTTTCGTGGTGTAGGTTATCGCATCCTGATCCTGCTGGGCACAAAAAGGTCGCCTGATCGCTAGAATCTCGATGCGGTCAGCGTCACGTCCGTGCTTGCCCAGGCACGACGGAAGCGCTCTTCGGCTGCGGCCGCCTCGGTGTTCTTGCCTTGCGCACGAAGCGCCTGTGCCAGCCCGAACAAGGACCAGCCGTTCTCGGGGAAGCGCCGAAGGTCCTCGCGATAGGCATTCTCGGCCTCGGCATGGTGTCCCGCCTTCAAGAGCGCGATGCCGAGCGAGTGCCGAATGGGGTAGTACCACTTGGGTGGTTCGAAATACAGTCCTCCGTCCTCGATCTTGGCAGCTTTCCTGAAGTGGTTGGTGGCTGCATCAAAGTCGCCACGGCGAGTGGCGATCTCTCCGGAGAGAGCATACACGGCAATCGAGAGTGCCGTCTTGCCCTCGGCGTCTTGGGGCGTTGCGGCATTGATCGCCGTCACGCTGTCGAGCGCGGCTTGCGCCTCCGCCCACTGTCCCTTGGCGGCGTGCGCCACGCCACGGGCGTAATTTGCCATGGCGTAGGAAAAGCGGAGGTTCGACGGC
>DASVBB010000108.1:0-2946 GCA_036376045.1 Nitrospira sp. | reverse complement strand
AGCGCCCTCTGGCGCTTGAACTTGGAGGCGAGTTGTCCAGGAAGGTAGGCGGCGGGCTCGACCCCTGTGCCGCGCTGCAGCTGTCGATTGAGCTGCAGGCAGGCGAACGTGCGGAAATTGTCTGGTTTCTTGGACAGACGGAGGGAAGGGAGCAGGCGCGCCTGTTGCTCAATCGCTACCGCGGCGCGGACGTGAATGCGCTCCTGCACGAAATCACTCGCCGGTGGGACGACGTGCTGGGAGCCGTGCAGGTGCGCACCCCTGAACGGGCGATGGATATTTTATTGAATCGTTGGGTGCTTTATCAGACGCTGGTTTGTCGGGTCTGGGCACGCGCGGCGTTTTATCAGCTGAGCGGGGCCTATGGGTTTCGCGACCAACTCCAGGACGTGATGGCCCTGAGCGTCTCGGCCCGCGGTGTCACACGCGAGCATCTGTTGCGGGCCGCTGCGCGGCAGTTCACGGAGGGTGATGTTCAGCATTGGTGGCATCCTCCATCCGGGCGCGGTGTGCGGACCCGCATCTCCGACGATTTGCTCTGGCTGCCGTATGCAGTCATCCAGTTCCTCGAAGTGACTGGCGATACGACCCTGCTGGATGAAATGGTGCCATTTCTTGAGGGGCCGGCTTTGGCGGAAGGACAACATGAATTGTATTTTGAGCCGCGGGTGTCTGAGATGCGTGCGACCCTCTTTGAACATTGTGCACGCGCATTGGACCGAAGCCTTGCCGTTGGGAGTCACGGCCTTCCACTCATGGGTACCGGAGATTGGAATGACGGGATGAATCGTGTCGGTCAGCAGGGCAGGGGTGAAAGCGTCTGGCTCGCCTGGTTTCTACATACGGTGCTCTGGGAGTTCGCCAAGGTGGCGGCCCAGCGCGGCGAACATGTTCGTGCAGAAACGTGGCGGCTCCACGTGAGTGCGTTGAAGGCCGCGGTCGAGCGCGACGGGTGGGATGGAGAATGGTACCGCCGCGCGTACTTTGACGACGGGATGCCACTCGGTGCCGCTGCAGACCCTGAGTGCCGCATCGATTCCATTGCGCAGTCCTGGGGAATCATCAGCGGCGCGGCAGACCCGGGCCGCGGAGCGCGCGCCATGGCGGCGGTGGAGCAGCATCTTGTGAACCGGCGGGACGGGCTCATTCTCCTCCTGACGCCACCGTTCGATCGTATGCCGCAGGATCCCGGCTATATCAAAGGATACGTGCCGGGCATTCGTGAAAATGGCGGCCAATATACCCATGCGGCTGTCTGGACCGTGCTGGCATTTGTGGCAATGGGTGATGGCGACAAGGCCGGCGAGTTGTTTCGCATGCTCAACCCTATTCATCGCGTCTCCTCGCGATCGAAGGTCCAGCGTTACAAGGTCGAGCCGTACGTACTAGCAGGTGACGTGTATAGCGATCCTCCGCATGCCGGCTGCGGAGGATGGACCTGGTACAGTGGTTCGGCAGGCTGGCTCTATCGGGCCGGTGTGGAATGGATGCTTGGCTTCCGCTTGCGCGGTTCGACCCTCTCCATCGATCCTTGCATTCCGCGCGACTGGCCGGGGTATTCTATTCGTTTCCGGTATCATTCGGCGCTCTATGACATTACGGTTGAGAATCCGCGCAATGCGACCCGTGGCGTGACGGTGACCGAACTGGATGGCGCGCCGTTGATAGGTCGCGACAATATTCCGCTCGTCGCTGCCGGCGAGCACCACATTCGCATCGTACTTGGATGATGTATGGGGTTTGCATCTGCAACCACGCTGCTACCGTGCATACAAATACCAGAGGGAAGAGGTTTATGGTGTCCTTGGGAAACGACCCGGACGATTCAACGAGAACTGCAGAGTGTCGCCCAGGGGCAGCACCAGCGTCGCGGTCGTGCCATGCCCTCGCGAAGACCCCAACTCGAACCGGCCACCTAACGAGAACATCCGCTCATGTATGCTCAAGAGACCAAACCCGGACGTTGGAGAATGTGCCTTTTTGTATGCATCCGCCAGATCAAAACCTGCACCGTGGTCGGAAATCTGAACGCGCAACAATCCATCAACCTGTTCGAGCGTCATTGTCGCTTCATGCGTCTTGGCATGTTTTACACAATTGAACAGTAGCTCACGACTCGATTGAAACAGCAGCAACGCTTGATCCTCCGGGATCGTCGGAATCTCCGTCTGGATCTGGAACGAGACGAGCAGATTGTGGTGCCGCATCTGCTCTGCCAGCCATTGGAGTGCCATCGGCAGGCCGGACCCTGATAACGCTGGTGGACTGAGCTGTGACATCAGGGTCCGCGTGTAGGTCATCGCCTTGGTTGTGACCTCCTCCACCTCGGTAATCATCTTCGCGAGTGAGGCCTCCATGGGCTGTTGTTTTGCCAGGCCGAGTTTCATCCCGATCAGGGACAGGAGCTGGGCGAGCTCGTCATGGAGATCTGCCGCCAGGCGTTGACGCTCACGCTGTTCCGTGACGGTGAGTTCCGCGCCCAAGGCTCGCAGCAGCTTCTGCGATGCTGCCAATTCCTCAGTCCGTTCAGTCACCTGCGTTTCCAATTTGTCATGTGATTGCCACAGGAGCTCTTCCATCCGTTTGCGTTCTGTCACATCGTAGAAGCAATTGATCGCGCCTGTGATCTGTTCTTGCTCATCCATCAACGGAGCAATATTCACGATGACGACCACCCGCGAGCCATCCGGCCGCTCGATATGCACTTCCGCGTCATGGACTCCGGGCACCTTGCCACACAGCACATCGCTCATGGGACATTGCTCATGTGGCATAAGACTGCCGTCTGGGCGGTACAACTTGAAGGAGCCGCAAAACCGCTCATCGGTATCCCCTGGCGCTGGTTTGCGTCCCCACAGTTCCGCTGCGTGGTTATTGTATTCCTGGATGACACCCGAGCCATCACAGCAATAGACGGCGATGGGGGCCAGGTCGAACAAGGTGTGA
>DASVBB010000098.1:0-13622 GCA_036376045.1 Nitrospira sp. | reverse complement strand
AGGCCTCGCTCATACGTTGAACCGGAAGTACACGATGTCGGCCTCTTGAATCACGTACTCTTTTCCTTCGAGGCGGAACAAGCCTTTCTCCTTCACTTTGCCTTCAGATCCGCAAGCCAGCAAATCATCGTACCCATACACCTCTGCCCGGATGAAACCGCGCTCCATGTCCGAATGGATCTTGCCAGCCGCCTGGGGGGCCTTGGTATTTTTTGGAATGGGCCAGGCACGCGATTCGGTTTCTCCGGCAGTGAAGAACGTGATGAGATTGAGCAGGGCGTACGCTTCCCGAGTCAGCCGGACAAGACCCGATTCGGTCAATCCCATTTCGCGCAGGAAGTCCGCCCGCTCTTCGTCCGGCAAGGATGACAGCTCGGCTTCCAGTTGCCCGCATATCGTCACCACCCTGGCGCCGCGCTTCTCTGCGAATTCCCGAACGGTCTTGACCATCAATTCATCGGCATTTTGGCCCTCCGACACATTGGCTACAAACAACACCGGCTTGGCCGCAAGCAGTTGGCACTCATTGAGGATCATGCGCTCCTCTGGACTGTAACTGAGATTGCCCAGCCACTCCCCTTTGTCGAGGAGTCCCATCAACCGGGTAAGAAAATCGACTTCGAACGCTGCTTTTTTATCGCCGGCGCGCACTTTCTTCTCCGTTTTCTGCTTCCGCCGGTCGAGTGTTTCCAGATCTGACAGCATCAGCTCGGTTTCAATGACGCCGATGTCTCTCAAGGGATTCACGCTGCCGCTCACGTGCACAACATCAGTCCCCTGAAAACAGCGCACGACATGCAACAAGGCGTCGACTTCCCGGATATGCCCCAGGAATTGGTTGCCCAGCCCTTCGCCTTTGCTCGCACCCTCGACCAGTCCAGCAATGTCCCGGACCTCCAGCGTACTGTAAGTGGTCTTCTTGGACGTGAAGATGTCTGTGAGCGTGCGCAGCCGAGGATCCGGTACTAGGGCAATCCCGGTATTAGGATCGACCGTCGCAAACGGATAGTTGGCCGCCAGGGCGCCGCTTGCCGTCAGCGCGTTGAAGACCGTGGTCTTCCCGACATTTGGCAGTCCGATCATGCCGCAACAGAGTGCCATGCATTCACCCGATGATGATTAGGAGTGAGAAATGATAAAGAACAGGAGAGCGTTCACTCTTCGTTTCCGCCGTCTCGTTCGCGAACATTGAATTGATTCATCGCGACCTCCGTCCCCCGGTGAATGAGCAGCTCTAGCGCATCGACCGCCCGCTCGAGACAGGGCTCGAAGATTTCCATTTCGTCCTTCGTGACGGTGTCTAACACGTAATCCGCGGAGTCTTGTCCTGGCGCCGGTCGCCCGATGCCGATTTTGAGTCTGACGAAACCAGAAGTCCCGAGCGCGTCAATCACCGATTTGATGCCGTTATGGCCCCCATGGCCTCCCGCAAGTTTGATGCGAAGGCGGCCGGGCTCCAAATCCAGATCGTCGTGAACAAGGATGAGATCGTCGGCGGTAAGCTGACACTCGCGGAGAAGACCTTTGAGCGGAGGACCCGTGACGTTCATGAAGTCGAGCGCGCCGGCCAGTTCGATCAGTTGCGAGCCGTGCCGAACGGACGCTCGCTGCGCCATGCCGCGCCTGACAAGGCGACCTCCCCATCGTGCCGCCGCCCGCTCGACGACCCACAGGCCGGCGTTGTGACGTGTCTGGGCATAGGTGGCGCCCGGGTTGCCCAGTCCTACGATGAGGCGCAACGTTACTTCTTCTTTTCGGCTTCTTTCTTCTCGGCTTTCGGAGCGGCAGCGGCAGCAGCACCCTCTTTCTTCTCTCCTGCCTTGGCTTCTGCACCGGCAGCCGGGGCAGCCGCTCCTGCGCCAGGAGCCGCAGCCGCTTCCGTGCCTTCTGCCGCTGCTTTGCCTTTAGCCGCGACTTCCGGTTCCTTCGCCCCCTCTGGACCTGCGGCTTGACTAGTCAGCAACGCTTCGAGCTTGGCATCCGACATCGGCACGGCGACGCTCACCACCATTTGATCGGGATCGTCGAGATACCGCACGCCCTCGAGTTTGGCTATCTCCTTGAGGTGAACGCCTTGCCCGATCGCGAGCGGAGAGGCATCGACTTCGATGTGGTCCGGCAGCGCGCCGGGCAAGCACTCGACGTGCAGTTCCCGTGTATTGTAGTGCAGGATGCCTCCCTCCTTGACACCAGCCGGCGTGCCGCCGATCACGTGAACCGGCACCTTCACACGAATCGGCTTGTCCATGGAGATTTCGAAGAGATCCGCGTGCAGCACATGTCCCTCGACGGGGTCCACCTGAAAGTCACGCAGAAGGGCGGTCCGTTTGGGGTTGGCTTTGGCCCCGTTGACCGTCAATGTGATCAAGGCCGTGCTCCCGGCTTGTGACTTCAAAATCTTGGTCAGTGGTTCAGGCTCAATGGTCAGGAGCAAACATTCACCCTGACCGTACAGCACGCCAGGGACCTTCCCGTTCCGGCGAAGTTGACGCGCGGCGCCTTTCCCGGATTTTTCTCTGACTGTCACCGCCAAATCGAATTTCATGATATTCCTCGCTCTCCTCTCAAGATCTGTGCGCTAGGCAAACAACGAGCTGACCGACTCGTCCGCATGAATGCGTCTGATGGCCTCGCCGAGTAGCGGCGCAACTGACAATTGGTGAATTTTCGGGCAGACCCGCTGCTTGTCCTGTACCGGGATCGTATTGGTAATGATGACCTGGGTGACGCACGACTGCTGGAGCCGCTCGAGTGCAGGCCCCGAGAGCACGGCATGGGTGCAGGCGGTCCAGACCTCACGCGCACCCTTGTCCGCACAAGCCTGAGCCCCCTGAACGATCGTTCCCGCCGTGTCGATCATGTCATCCAGCAGAAGTGCACTCTTTCCTTTGATGTCGCCGATGATATTCATGATCTGCGTCTGGTTCGGGCCTTCGCGGCGCTTGTCGATGATGGCCAGGCTCGCCTGCAGTCGCTTGGCAAAGGCTCGGGCCCGTTCCACGCCTCCTGCGTCCGGCGACACAATAACCAGATCGCTCACTTTCTTCTTCGTGATGTAATCCAGAAGCACCGGCAACGCATAGAGATGGTCCACCGGCACGTTGAAAAACCCTTGAATTTGTCCGGCGTGCAGATCCATGGTCAGGACCCTGTCCGCGCCTGCGGTCGTGATGAGATCCGCGACCAATTTCGCCGTGATGGGCACCCGCGGCTGGTCCTTCCGATCCTGCCTGGCATACCCGAAATAGGGCATCACTGCCGTAATGCGATATGCCGAGGAGCGTTTTAAGGCGTCGATGATGATGAGCAACTCCATCAAAGAATCGTTCACCGGGCTGCACGTGGATTGCACGACGTAGACATCCGCTCCACGCACATTCTCTTCAATCTTGATGCGAATTTCGCCATCGCTGAACGACGAGACCGTCGCTTCACCGAGCTTCACGCCGAGATAGGCGCAGATCTCATGCGCCAGGGCGAGATTCGCATTCCCAGAGAAGATCATCAATTCTCTGCTCATCGATCCCTCGACTAACTCCCGTGTCTAGAACAGGAAGTGCTGCTCGTACGTGGTTCGTCTCGGCGGCGGGCGTCGGTGGGCGTAGTCTCGAACCCGCCACCCTCATTCGCTGCGCGCTGTTGAGGAAGCCAACTAAGGGACTGAACTGTAACGGAATTCTGGGAGGCTTGTCAACCGAGAGTCGGCGTCACCGGCGATGATTGCGAGACCCGTAATGGTCCCAAACATGTAGGAACGACAAAGACTTTCAGCTCCGGGTTCTCCTTCAACTGAGCCCCCGCAAGGCGTGCCGCGGATTCCTCGCTGAAGAGGCCGAAGACCGTCGCGCCGCTGCCCGACAGCAGGGCGAGTTGAGCGCCCAGATCCAGCAGGGTACGCCTGATCTCTCGAAGAAGCGGATGTGCCGCAAACACCGGGACTTCAAAATCATTTTCCGCGGCAGCTGCGAGTTGACGCCATGTGAGCCGGTCTCGCCGGTCGATCTCTGCATGGTCAGCCGACAAAGGGCGTACGCCGGTTCGAGTAGATGCCAGTTCGTAATACGCCCATTTCGTCTCGACCCCGAATGCGGGCTTGATCAGGACGATCCAGCGCCTGTCTTCAATGACCACAGGTCTCACGGTCTCTCCGCGGCCCGACACGATGGCGGAGGGGGCAAACAGGAAGAACGCCACATCGCTACCCAGCGCCTGACCGATTTCCGCCATCTCGGTGATTGACCATCCCAGCTGCAGTAACTGATTGAGACCTATAATGGTCGCCGCTGCATCACTGCTCCCTCCGCCGAGTCCGGCCCCCATCGGGATCCGCTTGCGAAGCTCGACCTCAACGCCGACGGACAGCCCAGCGTGATCGAGCACCGCTGACGCAGCCTTCCAGACAAGGTTGGTATGATCGTCGGGCAACCCCTCCGTCCCGCATGTCAGCTTGATGCCACGTCCTGAGGATGTCACGCGTATCGTCAGGTCATCTTCGAGCGCGACCGTGTGCATGATAGACCAGAGGTTATGATAGCCGTCGGAGCGCCGATCCAAAATGCGGAGAATCAGATTGACCTTGGCGGGAGCATGAACCGTGATGGAAGCGTCGGGCGGGAGGAAGGCTGGCTGACCCTTAGTCACGGCCTCCTTTTATAGCATACTTCTCCAACCGATACCGGAATGATCGGGTGTTGAGTCTGAGAAGGCGGGCGGCTTTTTTCTTTACCCATTTCGAGCGTTCTAAGGCTTTCATCAAAAGATCCTTTTCGATGCCGTTGATGAGGCCTTCCAGGTCGAGCCCCTCTTCCGGAAGATCCGTCGGCACGCCTTGCGACTGTTGAGGGGTGACCGCATGATGCAGCCACCCGCGGATGTCCGTGTCGTTGACCGTCGCGCCCGTTGAAAACGCCACGACCCGCTCAATTAAATTTTCCAGTTCACGCACGTTGCCCCGCCATTCATGCCCCAGGAGCACATGCATCGCTTCCGGGGTCAGGGTGGGAGCGGTCTTTCCGCTCTCCTGGGAAAATTTCTCCAGGAAATGCGCGACCAGCAACGGGATATCTCCCGCCCGAAGTCGAAGCGGTGGGAGACGGATGGGGATGACGTCCAGCCGATAGTAGAGGTCTTCTCTGAACGATCCGTCCGCGACGGCTTTTTCCAAATCGCGGTTGGTCGCCGCAATGACGCGCACATCGACCTTCATGTCTTGGTTGCCGCCGACGCGGCGGAACTCCCGCTCCTGAATGACCCGCAACAGCTTGACTTGAATGGCCGGGGTCGTGTCCCCGATTTCGTCCAGAAAAATCGTCCCGCCGTTGGCGATCTCGAACAAGCCCGCCTTGTTGGCGACGGCGCCGGTGAAGGAGCCTTTCATATGGCCGAAGAGTTCGCTCTCAAGCAAGGTTTCGGGCACCGCGCTGCAATTGACCGCGACAAAGGACATGGGGCTGCGGACGCTGTTGTAATGGATCGCGCGGGCGACCAATTCTTTTCCCGTACCGCTTTCTCCACAAATCAGCACGTTGCTTTTTGAGTCAGCCACCTTGCGAACGACGTCGAACACCTTTTGCATGGCTTCGCTCTGCCCGACGATCTGCGAGAACGACGACTGGCTGGCGATTTCGCGCTTGAGCAGCATGTTTTCGGTCGACAGCCGACGCTTCTCGAGGGCATTGCGAATGATGAGTTGGACTTCATCGACCTGAAACGGCTTGGTGAGGTAGTCGTAGGCGCCTTGCTTCATGGCCTCGACGGCCGAATCCGCGGTGCCAAACGCGGTCACGACCAGGACAACCGTGTCCGGCGACGACGATTTCACGGCCTTGAGGACGTCCATCCCGTCGGCTTTGGGCATGCGAAGATCGGTAATCACAAGATCATAGATTTCTTTGTTGACCTGGCCGATGGCCTGCTCACCATCGGACGCTTCCGTCACTTCATAGCCCGCCCGCTTGAGCATGATGCTCATTACCTCGCGCAGGCTTTTCTCGTCATCGACGACTAGGATCTTTTCCACGGTGTTCGTCCCTCATGCCACAATCGCACGCCATCGCCCCCGGAACGGGGGAGACAGACCACGAAGCGGGTGCCCTGTTTCGGCTGGCTTTCCACTTTGATCCACCCGCCGTGGAGGTCGACGATGCGGTGTACGGCCGCAAGCCCCAACCCCGAACCTTCTGTTTTTGTCGTGAAGAATGGCAGAAAAATTTTGTCCAGATTCGCCGGGGCGATGCCTTCCCCCGTGTCCTGAAAGGCGATTTCAACAACGTCGCCTTTGCATCCCGCGGCGTCGACGTGACGGCATCCGGTCGTGATGGTCAGTTGTCCCCCGTCCGGCATGGCATCGAACGCATTCGTCGCGAGGTTCCAAAACACTTGCCTCATCTGATTTTGATCGACTTGAGCCAAGAGGGAACCGCCCGCCAATGACGTTGCGATCGTGATCTGTTTCCTGTTCCGCGCTTCATGTTGTACTAGATCCATCGTCTCGGCAAGAATTTTGTCTATATTGTGCTCCGCCAAGTCCAGCGCCGGCGGCCTGGCGTACTGGAGGAATTCGGTGATGATGGCGTCGAGTCTCGTGGCCTCGCGGATCGCAATGTCCATCAGCCGCCGATCAGTCGCATCGGCGACCACTTCCTTGCGCAACATCTGCATCGCGCCGGCCAGCGCTCCCAGGGGATTTCGGATTTCGTGGGCCATCCCGGCCGACATTTCGCCAAGATTCGCGAGCCATTCCCTGCGGCGCATTTCTTCTTCAAGATCCCTGATCTCAGTCAGATCCTTGAATACCCCCACCAAACCATGCTGCTCCCCCGGCTCGTGCAACGGCGAGACCGTCATGCCGAGTACCAGCCGATTTCCATTGGCTCCTTTGCACTCCACCTCAAACCGCGTCATGGCAGGCCATGCACCGGAAGGTCCGTCATCAGACGACTGATTCGGATGCCAGTTGAAGATCTCACGCCAAGATCGTCCGAGAACTTGTCCCACCATATAGCCCGTGACTTCCTGAGCGGCAGGGTTGAACGAGGTGATCGCTCCGCCGGCATCGGCCGTGAAGACTCCACTGCTGATGCTTCTCACAATATTTTCGTGGAAGGCTTGAAGCCTGGTCAGGCCTTGTTCCTTTTCACGCAAGGATTGATCGGCCTGATAGAGTTGGTCCGCAAGGGTCCCGCTCAACAAGCCGACGACGAGAAGCGCCAAGGCATACACGCCGAAGGTTTGGAATGTCGCTGCGGGACTGACATGGCTCACCAGGCCGGACCAGCCGGGGGCCAGTCCGTACAGCTGAGCGTTGGTGACGAGGCCGAAGACAATGATGCACGTACAGGCGGCAAACAGTCCGACGCGACGCTGTGGGATGAGACTGGCGACCGCAACGGTGATGACATAGAGCACCGCAAAGGGGCTTTCCACGCCGCCGGTCCGCGCGACCAACACCGTTTCCAGGAGAAAATCGATGCCCACCTGAGTCCAAAAAAATGCCGTGAGCGCGGAAGAGGTTTTGAGCATGGGCAGGAGGAGCGCAGACGGGATCGTGAGGGCGTAGGTCAGGACGATCAGGGCGTAAAAGGTGTCCGCACGCGCACCCGCCGCTTCGAAGACGAGAGACACGCCGAGCATCAGGGTGACAAACGTCGCCCGCAGCCCCATCAACCAATGAAGCCTCGCGCGCAAGACATCCATGAGTGGTCGCGTTACGAGAGACCCGCCCGAGGCGGGCGGGTCGTGAAGGAGCCCTGGGATAGCCTATGGAACTGCTTAGCCAATTGCAGATGCCATCTTGAAAATGGGCAGATACATGGCGATGACAATGAACCCGATCACCACACCCAAAAACACCATCATCATCGGTTCGAGCAGCGACGTGAGCGACGCCACCGCCTGGTCGACCTCGTCTTCATAGAAATCCGCGATCTTTCCCAACATGGCATCTAAGGCGCCTGTCGATTCGCCGACCGCGATCATGTGGGTGACCATCTTGGGAAACACCTGGCTGGCGGTCAGTGGATCGGCGATGGTTTTCCCGCCGCTGATACTGATGCGCGCGTTCAACAGAGCTTCTTCGATGACCTTGTTGCCGGCTGTCTTGGCGCAAATTGACAAGCCGTCCAAGAGCGGTACACCGCTCGACAGCAGCGTCCCCAGGGTGCGCGTAAATTTCGCGACGGACGCCTTGCGAATGAGGTCGCCGAAGACGGGAGTCTTGAGCAGAAACTTGTCGATGGCCATTCTCCCTTTGGGAGTAGCATAGTATTTTTTGACTCCCACGACCGCGGCGACGATCAGGCCGACTCCGATGTACCAATACGATTGGAACGCATTGCTGATATCGATGACGAGTTGCGTTGGACCGGGCAAGCCAACTTTTCCTCCCGAGAGTTCGTCGAACATCTTGGCGAAAATCGGAATGACAAAGATCATCAGCACAGTGATCACGATCCCTGCGACGCCCAGGATCGCGGAGGGATAAATCATGGCGGATTTGATCTGCCCCTTCAGCTTCATCGCTTTTTCAATATGCTTGGCGAGACGGGTGAGAATAGTATCGAGGAGACCACCGACCTCGCCGGCATGGACCATGTTCACATACAGGTCGTCGAAGACTTTGGGATGCTTCCGCAGCGCATCTGAAAAGGTTGAGCCCGCTTCCACCTGTCCCCGCACGTCGCCGACTGTCTCTCGTAGCACCTTGTTTTCGGATTGCGTGGAAAGGATTTCGAGGCACTGGACGAGCGGAAGGCCGGCGTTGATCATCGTTCCGAACTGCCTCGTGAAGACGACGAGGTCCTTGTCAGTCAGTCCTGAGCCGAAACTGAGCTTCAGCCCGCCGCCGGCTTTTTCCTCGAGACTGGTAACGACGACGCTCTGCTTGCGAAGTTGGTCGACTGCCTCGTCTTTACTCTTGGCGGTCAGTTCGCCTTTTTTAACCGCTCCGGATCGCGTCCGCCCGACATACGCAAATGTCGCCATAAGTCCCTCTCATCCCTTGAGACTTGCTCAACGGCCTGTTTTTTCGGCGAAAATACCTACGTGGCGAGTCTACGGGCGACCTGAAAATCTGTCAAACAAATGCACAATTGATGCGGAGCGAGGACGCGTAGGAAACGGAGAGCGCTTTCAGGTCAGGACAGCGACGATCCAACGGACCGATAGCCGCGATAGAGGTAATAGCAGCCTGAGGAAACTGTAAATGCGACCATGCCGATCAGCAGCGGGTTGAGCAGCGACAGGTCCATCTGGCGGGAACTTAGCAAGATGACCAGCAGGACATAAGAAAGCTGCAGAAACGTGGCTCCCTTTCCGAGGAACGTGGGGGTAATGTCGATATTCGACTCGGTGAACTGTGCGACGGCGGTGCCCAAGAGCAGCATGGCATCGCGGCTGACGACGACGATCGTGACCCAGGAAGGAATGAGATGAATGCTCGACAGCGTGATGAACCCCGACGTCAGCAGGAGTTTGTCCGCCAAGGGGTCCAGAAAAGCACCCAACCGTGTTCGTTGATTGGCGGCTCGCGCGATCGTTCCATCCAAGGCATCGGTGATGCCGGCCAGCAGCAACACCCCCATTGCCGCATCAAACCGCTCGTACACCAATAAACCGACGTAGACCGGGATCAATAAAATGCGAAGGATGGTGAGGCTGTTGGGGATATTCATGCCGTCTTGAACGACGAGGACGGAATAATAGGCGTGCAACGCAATGAAGTCAACGGCTTGCAGTCAGCCTCGGATGCCCCTATACTGCAACTTCCGCGCGACATACGGAGGGAATATGAATGTGTTGGCCTCGCTGTTCAAACGCGACGGACTCATCGAGAAGCATCAACTAGAGGGAGTCGACCCGAGCGACCGCTATTTCAACCGGGCAGTCCTCGTCAATCGCACGTCGTCGGGCTACGCGGCCAAAATCATGTACGAGGCTTTGACTGTAGAGGGTCAATCGCATCCCACCATCGCGGCCGCGGTGACCGAGCTGGTTCAAAAACTTCAGGCGCTCGGCTTCTGCCGGCTCAGAACGAGAGCCAATTTCAAGGGCGTCAAGTATCTCGCCGAAAAAGAAACCTGGATCGAATATCCTGACCGGGCCTGATCTTACACCCCCACCAATTCCCGGTACGCAAGATCGTGGATCATCGGCCTGAAGGCGCGTATCGCATCATTTTTTCGGCTTGGATGGACGCGGTTCGTGAGCAACACGACTTCCAGCTTCTGCCGGGGATCAATCCATAGGGACGTGCCGGTAAATCCCAGATGGCCGAACGACTCCGGAGAAAAATGCGTCCCGGAGGAAGAAGGGGCAGTCGGCGTGTCCCACCCGAGAGCCCAGCTCGATTGGGCTGGCAACGATTGCTTTTGCGTGAACTCCTGAACAAGATGCCGGTTAAGAAGCGGGCGGCCGCCATCACAAACTCCCAGCCAGGCGCCTGAGAGTGCCAGGACGCTGTGTGCGGTTCCGAACAAGCCGGCATGGCCGGCGACGCCGCCCATGGCGGCAGCATTCTCGTCGTGCACTTCTCCTTTCAGCAGGCGCTTTCTCCAGCCATCCCATTCGGTGGGTGCAATCGACGCGCCGGTTAGAGCGTCTCGGAATCGGGGTGTCGACGCAGCACGATTGAAGCATAGCGGTTGTGCGCCAAGTGGTTGCGCCACAGCCTCATTGAAATATTCATCCAGCAGCAGCCCGCTCACTCGCTCCACCGCCACACCCAGCAGGATAAAGCCCAAGTCGCTGTACAGACTTTGCTTCCCGATGGCTGAGAGGAGTGATTCCTCCCTGATGAGATGCAACACCGCCTGCCGGACAGCGTCCGGCTCCGCTCGTCCCCAGGCGATTCCTTGAGCATCCAGCTGCTCATACAGAGGACGCCACCCCGGCAACCCCGAACGGTGCGTGAGGAGGTCGCGCAGCGTTGCCGCTCCGATCGGGGCCCCCTTCAACTCGACCAACACATTGCCGACAGTGGCGTCGATCTCGAGTTTTCCCGCTTGGACCAACAACAGCACGCACGTGACTGTGGCGAGCGGCTTGGTCAACGAGGCCAAATCATAGACGGTGGAGTTCTTGACGGATTCAGCACCAGGTTCCGCAGACAGGCGTCCGGCAACCGCCAGGACCTTCAGCTCGCCGTCCGAACGCCCCGCCAACACTCCACCGGGAAAGACGCCGTCCTTTACGGCTTGATCCATGGCGGTTTGAATGAGGCTGCTGTTCATCATCGGGAGGCGACACAACATGCGTAAGGCAGACCGGCCGGCGGCGCGACAGATGCATTGGGACAGGCAGAAGCAAAGAGCCGAATGGAAGGCGGGATCTGAAGAGAACAACTGCTGAGGGAACGCACCGGCATCTCTCTACAATGCCGGGCTCGATTCTCCTTCCAGCTTATGCTCGGCATGTGTCGAACCATCGTGGAAAGCCTCTTGCTCCTCAACTTCCAGCATGCGCTCGAATGTGCGCAGAGTCGCGCGCAACCGTTCCACCATCAACAACCGCTGTTTTTGGAGCCCCGAGAGGTCGCGTTGAGTATTGGAGAGCTCCACACGGGCTTGACGGATCATTTCCCCCGCCTTGAGTTCGGCTTCCTTGATAACGAGGTCGGACTCACGTTGAGCGCTGCGCTTCACATCCTCTGCAAGCGATTGAGCAGATACGAGTGTATTGGAGAGCGTCATCTCGGTGCGCTTCAATTCGGCCAATTGTTGCTCGAGAAATACGATTTTTTCGCGCTGGACCGCACTCTCGCGGTTCAATTCTTCAACGGTCTCGGCGATTTCCTCAAGGAAGCGATTGACCTCTTCCTTGTCGTAACCCCGGAAGCTCGTCTTGAAGACCATTTGTTGAATATCGAGTGGTGTGATTTTCATAGCGCCCCCCTTCAATTCATCTGATGCGCGAAATCGCTCAGCGTTTTGACCACGGCGATTTGCAAGAAACTGATGATAAGAATAGCAATGATCGGTGAGAGGTCGATGCCCATTTTCCATCCAACCCAACGGCGAATCGGCGAGAGCACCGGCTCTGTGACTCGTTCCAGAAACTGCACAATCGGATTCCATGGATCGGGATTGACCCATGAAATCAAAGCCCTGGCGATAATGACCCACATGTAAAGCCAGAGAACCGTATCAAGCACCGTTGCCAAGCCCTGCAGGACATTACTCATGACAAACATCAGCGCGCAAGCTCCTGTGAGCGCTTCGTCGCGGCTTCCACAGCCCCCATCAGTGTAGCACGGAACCGGCCCTCCTCAAGCCGATGCAGACCGGCGATCGTGGTGCCGCCGGGTGACGCCACGCGGTCTTTCAATTTCGCGGGATGGTCGCCTGACTCGAGAACCATTTTTGCGGCGCCCAACACGGTCTGCGCTGCCAGCACTTCTGCGATTTGCCGAGGCAGCCCCATCTTGACGCCTCCGTCCGCCAGCGCCTCGATCGCTTGGAACACGTAGGCCGGACCGCTGCCGCTGAGACCGGTCACGGCATCCATGAGGCGCTCTTCAACTGGAATGACCCGACCCACCGCTTGGAATACGGTATGCGCAATCTCCTGATCTTCTTCCGTGAGCGTGCTGCTCCAGGACAGCGCCGTGATACCTTCTCTTACCAGAGCAGGCATGTTCGGCATCGCACGAATAACACGCTTTGCCGTTGGTGCCTGGCTCGTCATCGACTGAATTGTCACTCCCGCCGCGATTGAGATCACGAGCACCCGGTGGAGGTCTCCGCTGAGTGCTTTCAAGACCGGCCCCAGAACTTGCGGCTTCACGGCAAGTATCACCACATCCGCCCAGGCCACCGCCTCGCGATTGTCCGATCCGGTGCGAACTGCAAACTGTCCTTTCAAGTGATCGCAACGCGCGGGGACCGGATCCGTAGCCCACACCAATTCCGGCCGACAAACGTTTCCCGCGAGCAGGCCGCCGATCATCGCTTCGGCCATCTGCCCACCCCCGACGAACGCCAGTTTTTTCGTCAATCCACTACCCACGCCGTCCCCCGAAAATAGCCGTCCCGAGACGGATCAACGTGGCCCCTTCTTGGATCGCCACCATGTAGTCATTCGACATGCCCATAGACAGTTCGGTCATTGAGATGTTCGGAAATCCCTGCGTCGTCAACTGCGCCGCGAGGTCCCGGAGACGACGAAAATGCGGTCGCGATTCCTCCGCATCGCGGACTGGCGGAGGAATGGCCATGAGTCCCTGAACCACCACGTGGTCAAGTGCCGCCAACCGGGGAAGCACGTCCTTAACTTCATCCACAAGAAATCCGGCCTTGCTCTGTTCCTTCCCGATGTTGATCTCAAGCAAAATGGGCTGCCGGAGTCCTGCAGCTGCAGCGCGTCGCTCGATCTCTACGGCAAGTTCCAGACTATCCACAGAATGAATCAGCTCAAAGACGCCGACCACCGCCCGCACTTTTCGCCGTTGCAGCTGGCCGATAAAATGCCAGGTAATGCGCTCGCCTTTTAGCGCCTCGATCTTGAGAAGGGCTTCCTGGAGGCGGTTTTCCCCGGCGATTCGCACCCCAGCGGCGATCGCTTCCCGCAGGCGCTCGACCGGGACGGATTTGCTGGCTGCCACCAACCGCACGCCACCCTCGTGCCGC
>DASVBB010000093.1:0-2761 GCA_036376045.1 Nitrospira sp. | reverse complement strand
TGGCCTTCACGCCGCCATGTCCGGCTCTTCATGGCGAGACTGATTTTCTCCAAGCCTGCGGCCAGTTGCACGGTCATGGGCAGGCGCTCTTTGGCAACCGGCTTTTGCGGCGATTGATTCATTACCGACAGTTCGGCCATGGTAGCCCCTTTATAAATCCTCTTAATCGAGTGTAATTCCTCAAGGAAACTCCGTCAAGCCCCATTTCACGAGGAAATTCCACCCAGGGCAAGCCGAAGAGGGCTAGGGCCGAACGCCGGTCGAACGACTCGCCGGAGCAGAATCACGCACGGTCCGCTGTTGCCCTTCCCCTAGGGATCTAACCTAGGGATTCGCGGAGCCGAGTCGTCACCCGCTCAGACGATTGGCCGCGGCATAGTGCCGAAAAGCATCTCGCTTGCGGCCGAGCTTTTCATAAAGTTGGGCCAAGTTACAGTGCGCCTCGAGAAAATCCGGCGCATGCTTGAGCGCCTCCTGATAGGCCGAGACGGCCGCGCTCTTCTTCTGTCGATCCTCGAGCACGACGCCGAGGTTGAAATGCGCGAGAGGCAGCTTCGGGTCAAATTCCAAGGCACGCCGGTAACATCGTTCCGCATCGGGCAGGTTGCCGAGATTGTGATGCAGGAGCCCGAGATTGATGTGCGCATCGGTCAACGGGGGATGCAACCGGACCGCTTCCTCATACGCTTGACGGGCTTCCTCTGGTGAATCTGCCTCCAACGCCACCGCCCGATGGAACCAACGTTGCGCCGCCCCGCGATCGCTCAATCCGGGATCTGGACGTGGCACCAAGGGCCTGGGAGGGACGATCTGTGCCGTTTCGAAGTTCAGGAGAAACTGTCCGGAGTCCGGTTGCCAGCGGGAGGCGCCGTCCCACACGACGACGCGTTTTCCGGACGCATAGATTTTCAGGCTTGAGATCGACGCTTCCTCCCCGAGTTGCCTCTCCAGGCATTCGATCACTTTCCGGATCCGGGCGACCGAGACGCCGGCTTCGGTCAAGCCTTTGGCCGTGCGCAAGACGACGAGGTTCTGAAAAGAGTAGGTACAAGCAGATTCCCGGCGGGGCGCGGGCAGGAACGCGGCCCTGAGACAGGCCCGCAACTGAGAACCATCAAGACGGAGAATGCGGCGGAGGTCGGCTTCGGAATATTCGCCGGTCATCGTCTCCCGGAAGACGCCCGTTTGGCGGATTCTCGAGCCGTGTGTGCGGGTAACGCCCGTGAACGGGCACTTTTCTTCTGCGCGTTTTGCGCGAGACTCTCCTTGAGTCGCTGCATCAGATCGACAACTTCGGTGGCATGCACGGCAGTCTTGGGCGCCAAGGTAATGGTTTTCCCCTTGGCTTTCTCTTCAATCAGCTCCAATACGCGTTGCCGGTAGTCGTCGCGATATGCGCCGGCATCAAAGGTGTCGCTGGAGATCGATTCGATCAGTTGCGTGGCCAACTTGAGCTCAGCCGAGGCGGGTTTTTGATCTTGCTTGGGCGCTTCTTCAAACGGCCTGATCTCGTCCTGATAGTACATCCGGTGCAGGAGCAGGCGACCGTCGACCGAACGGACGACATGCAAACTCTCTTTGCCACGCCAGACATATTTGGCCAATGCCACGCGCTCCATGTCCTCCATCGCCTGCGCCAGGAGCTGGTAGGCCTTCTCCCCCTGTTTTTCGGGTCCCAGGTAGTAGGTGCTCTCAAAATAGATGGGATCAACGGCGCTCAGCGGCACGAACTCCAGGATCTGCATAGCTTCGCTTTCCGCTGCCTGAAGCCGTTCCAATTCGTCGGGGTCGATGCGGACATACTCGTCCTTGGCGATTTCATAGCCTTTGACCAATTCATCATACTTGACCTCGCGCTGACACACGGGACAAAACCGCTGCTGCTTGATCCGGCTTCCACAAGGCGCATGAAGCTGATTGAAATGAATGTCCTGTTCGTCGATGGCAGAATAAATGCCGACCGGGATGGTGACGAGCCCGAAAGAGATGTGCGCGGCTTCGAGTTTACGCCCCATGCTGCGTAGCGTGCGTCTTGACGAGTTCAGGAGGTACTGGGGGAATCCCTAGCCATTCAGCAGGATGCCGGAGTGCGTTCAGGAACTCCCCGCCAGATCACGTGCGTCCGAAGTCAGTCCCGCCTATTTCACGGGATGGAGATCAATCACACTCCCCGCCTCATTGAGTTCTGCTTTTACTTGAGTTCCGTCTTTGATCGAGGCGGTAACCTCCTGCTTTTCGAGCGGGAAAGTTTGTACCCCCTCTGCCGTCTTTAACTTGATCTCGTGCTGCAACAGCCCCATCGACACGATTTCTCCCGTGACAAAACGGTGCGCGCCTTTGGTATTCGGGGGATGAACTTCCAACACCATATTGTTTTCATCGATGACGACGGTCACTTCGTCTCCGATCTTCGGCATGGCATGACCATGCCGGAGCGCTCGGTTCTCATTGAGCTGGTAGGTGGTGCCGTTCGGCACCCTCACCGCGAGGCTACCGGCCTTTTCAACGACGGTTCCTTGAAGTATTTGGTGTGGCGCGACCGGTTTTTCATCAGCCCATACCGCCGAAGTTGCCACCAGGGAAAGACCGAAAAGCACGGACATGAGCCATACAGGACGACCTCGCATCGTGAACCCTCCTGATTCGAGTAAGAACCTAGCCAGGAATCCTGAACTCAAAATAAGTCGGGACTGTCAGCGACGGGACTAGCAGATTCCCCTGTTTCTAACTCAAATGATGATTAACAATTCCAAGACTGTGG
>DASVBB010000061.1:0-11660 GCA_036376045.1 Nitrospira sp. | reverse complement strand
TGCGAGACAACCGAGCCATCTGGCCTTACACGGGCCTGAGCTCCAATTGACAGGGTCCCTGCCCTCCGCTAGGTTGCGCTCATGTCGGCATCCAGCGTGGAAACCGCCGCTCGCCTGACCGGTTCAAACATTAGCCGGCTGATTCGGCTGCCGAACCAGACCGGCACCTGGCTGCTGATGCTCCCCACCCTCTGGGCGCTCGTCTTATCTTCGAACGGCACTCCACCCTGGCACTTGGTGATCATTTTTATGCTGGGTTCCTTCGTGATGCGGAGCGCGGGAGTCATCCTCAACGATCTGGCGGATCGGTCCTTCGATCGTCACGTGGCCAGAACGCAGCAGCGTCCGCTGGCATCAGGCGAGCTGAGTCCGACGCACGCCTTTGTGGTGCTGGCCGTTCTGCTCACCGTCGCCTTGCTCCTGGTCGCACAGCTCAATGCGCTCACCATCATGTTAAGCCCTGTGGCCCTTGTCCTTGCGGCGGTGTACCCCTTTGCCAAGCGGGTCATTCACCTGCCCCAGGCGGTACTCGGCGTGGCCTTCGGGTGGGGAACGATCATGGCGTGGACGGCCTCACGGGGAAGGATCGACACTGCGGCCTGGCTGACGTTTGCCGCAACCGTCTGTTGGGCGATTGCGTACGATACGATTTATGCACTCCAGGATCTGGATGATGACCGCCGTATCGGCGTCAAATCATCGGCGCTCTACTTCGGATCCTCCACCTGGCTGGCAGTCGCAGTGGCCTGTGCCCTGATGCTGTTCCTGCTCGGGATCAGTGCCGGGACGGTCGGGATCGGCGGGATCGCCTACGGCGTGCTGGCGGCCGTGGGAATCTGGTTCGCCAAACAAGCCGACGAACTCAGACGGCCGGTCTCACCCGCGCGAGCGTTCGAGCTCTTTCATCAGCACGCGTGGATCGGCACCGCAATTCTCTTCGGGTTGGTCCTGGGATTCTGGTGGTGATCCGGTAGGACGGGTCTGCTCGCCGTCAACTCGCCGGTTTCGCGGCCGGCGCTTCCTCGGCTTTCGGCGCCCTCAGCGTGCCGAGATACATCGTCACGGCTTTCGCATCGGCATCACTCAAGCCCAAGGCGGGCATCCGGGTTTCCGGCTTCATGGATTGCGGGTTCTTCACCCAGCGATAAATCCAGGTGCCATTCAACCTGAATCCCGCGCGGTCGAGTGCCGGCCCGACCTTGCCGCCTTCACCGGCGAGACTGTGGCACCCGTTGCACCCGTACTTCGCCGAATAGAGTTTCTTGCCGGTTTCGGCGAGCACCGCAGACTGCTCGGGCTTCATGGTCAAATCCGGCCTCGCCACGTTCATCGCCTTACCGGGCCTGGTGGTGAAATACGTCGATGCCGCCTGCGTGTTGTCGAGTTCTTTCTTCGCCTGCGCCATGGCCGCCTGCTCTTTGGCGTACGCAGACTCATCGACGTCCACGTCTTTTTTCAGCGCCGCGCTCTTCTTTTCCGCTTCCTCGTTGGCGCGCTTCTCGGCCGCCTCGTAGGCTTGCTTGGCCTCATCGAACTTGGCTTGGGCGGCTTTCACGGCCTCATCCAGTTCCCTCTTGCGTTCTTCGACTTTGAATTCGAGCTTCATCCCGTGCAGCGTCCGGACGTAGCCGACGATGGCCCAGATTTCTTCCTCGGAGAGCGTGTACTTGAAGGTCGGCATGGTCGGTACGGCAAAGTCATCGTCACCGATCTTGTCGCCCCCGGGGCTCGTATCCTTCATGTCGCGGGACACCGTGTTAAAAATGTCTTCGTCCTTGAACGTGCTCATCTCGGATTTGTTGGAGAGATCCTTGGGCTTCGGATCGGGCATCGACGACCAATTGAAACCTTCATTTTGTCGGCCGTTCTCCCCGTGGCAATGCATGCAGTAATGGGCGTACAGTTCCTTGCCTCGTTTCTGCTGCTCGCTGGCGCAGCCCCCGGCGACCAGCGCCCATACCCCCACGAGGGCCAGCACGGCTCCCACTACCCGTAGCTTTGCGGCCTTCATGCTGACTGCCCTTTCTTCAGTTTGCGGATCAACACGAACTGAAACGCCAACGCTACGCCCACGGCCAACACCGCATAAATGTAACCGGAATAGTCGGGCGGGGCTTCGGCGCGGAAATACCACCAGGAGGACACCGCCTTCTGTGAGCCCTTTTCGACCAAGTCGCCCGCCCCGTCCTTGCGCCCGTCCCACACGGCAAACGCAATGTTGATGAACTCTCCCGGTTTCAGCTGCATGTCTTCGTCCGGATGTCCGGTCGTCATGGCGCGGGAAAAGACGACCTTCCAGGTGCCGTTCGCGTAGGCGCCTTTGGCCGTGACGTCTTGGTGGGTTTGCGTCTTCAGCGTGCCGAAGCCCTTGGCGCTCATGTCGACGCCTTTACCGTCTTTGTTCCGCCAGAACCAGATGTTCACCGGACCGCCCTCGACCTGAGCCATGGGCTGCCCGTGCGCAAAATGGGCCTTCTTGTCCCCGACCATGAATTCCAGTGCGGCGGCATCCGCGGGGTCCTCGGTGGGATCCGCATATTCCAGCAGCACCGCCACGTGTTGGCCGTCGTTCAAGGCTCTGACTTTGAGATCCTTCACCGTCGCTTCCTGGATGCGATTCTGCCAATGCACTTGCGGCGACATCGGGAACTGCGCCTGTGGGACGCTGTTCCAGGCAGCGGCGTTCGGATCGTCGACCGGAAGGGGTCCTTTGATCATCATGGCGCGCACCGCGACACTTTCCTGGGCCGAAACAGACTGCACAAGCAAACATCCCATAGCCAGTAAGCCACAGGCCATGATGCATAACTGAATCTTGTTCAGTCTGAGTTTCATAACTTTCATCCTCTTTGCTCTATTCCCAAAGGGTGTGCCTGCGTTGCCTTCAATTGCGCGCGTCCACCGAGCACAGCCCTTAACTTACTCATTCGATAAATCTTGCGTGCCGCGGTGCGCGAGCACAGAAGGCACGCAGGCGCACCCCCCTCATTCCCACGTCCGCGGAGATTGATGCGCCCCGTCATATTCGCCAAGAATAATTTTCCAGATCCATTCGTCGGGCAACTCCACCTCCCATCGCGGCATGGCAGACTTCCACGGCATGCCTTCGATTGGCAATCCGACCCCGCCCTTCTTGATCCGCCAGAACAGGTAGCTTTCCTGCAGCATGGCGATCGTGGTCGGATCCGAGAAATTGGCAGGCGGCGGGTTGAAGCCGCGGGCCGCGGGACCTTTGCCGTCGAAATTCCCGCCGTGGCACGGCGAGCAGAACGCGGCATAAAAGCCCTTGCCCTGCATGATATTGTCCGGTGATTTGGCGACGGGATTCGACAGGCCCGTGTACTCGCCAGGAGGCGCAGGGTGGATCGTGCGGTTCTCGGCAGGCGGTGCGTCGCTCACCGCCGTGCTGCCGTAGGTTTGCCAGCCGACCAACAGCGGAAACAGGATCAACACAGCGTAGCGTGCCGTCTGCAGCGCACCGATGTTTTCCCCCGTGAGAAACCGTTGAATCGGTCCCCAAAAGGCATCCTTCGACTCTCCGCTCATCGTGAAATAGATCACAATGCCGGCCATGGCTAGCATGAGATACAGGAAGATGAGGCTGGACGGCAGCGGTGCCGAGCCGGGGATGTTCGGCACGACGAACTTCAACAAGAGATAAATGACAACCAGTAAGATAATCGGTTTGGTCAACGTGCCCATGGATGCCTCCTCAACGTGCCTGTGCGACGGTGAGCGGACGGGAATTGTCCGCCTTGACCGGCGCCGTCGGAACCTGTCCCGGCACTTCGAGCTCAGACGGATTCACGGAAATCGGCTCTCCGCTCATCTGTTGCAAAAACGCGATGACCGACAGGATTTCATTCTTCGTCAGACCGATCGGGTTCTTGTTGATGTAGGGCATGCGGGCCGGATATTCCTTCGGAAGCCCTTCGTGCCGGTAGTCCAGATAGATATAGGCCTGCGGCTGAGTCAGACTTTCGAAGATGAATTCACGGCTGAGCTTGGCACCAATGCCCTTGAGATCCGGACAACGGGCCGATTCGCTCGGACCGATGGAATGGCAGAGCGCACATTGCCCCTTACTGAAAAAGATTTTCTGCCCGATGGCCGCCATGTCGGCCGGGGTTTTGACGGTGGCAATGTCGAATTTTTCTTCGGCAGGCGGCAGCGAGGCCATCTGCGGAACCGACAGCGCGACGAGCGAGAAGAGCCCCAGCACGATGGCGACGAATCCGATGACCCGGGCGAACTGGGCCCGGATGAAGAGCAGAATGATGATGCCCAGTCCGACGACCGTCAGACCGATCAGCTGCAGCTTAACGACTTCATCCATAAGCGTCCTTCAATGCGCAAATGAGAAATGTTGCCCGCTTACATTCCGTTATGGCTCGTTGCCTTGCGGAGGTGATCCGCCCGCCATCGCAGGCATTCCATGCGGCAATTTGCCCTTCGCTTCGCCACCATAGCCCGCGGTCTTCCCCTTGTCCCCCATCGTCGCGACCCAGAAGATAAAGGCCACGAGCATGCAGAACAGGAACGTGTTGAGTGCCATGAACGCCGCGGCATAGCCCAACGCGGGCGAAAACGCATATTGCGAGGAGTCCCGCATGACACCGTACACGTGCCAGTGGACTCGCGATGAAGACCGGGCGTATCCCATCAGCGTCATCAAGAGGATGACCATGACGGCGTTCAGCACCAGCGCGTAACCCGCGCGCGGAGGCATCCGGCCCCATACCATTTCCGTCGTGGTCTTCGCGCTCTTCAGCAGCAGCGCCGTGAGCGGCGTAATGGTCAACATCACGAAGAGGACGATCAGCACCTGCGACGTCGAGAAGTAGTTGATGCGGATGATGGCCGGGACGAAATAGCCCCAGACGCCCAGCACGATCACCGCAATGCCGGCCAGGACCAGCACCGCGCCCATGACTGAGCGCGCCACTTTGGCCCAGGTGGCAGTCTCCTGCTTGCCGGCGCGCCAGTACATGATGAAGCTCATGAACGTGACGAGGATCATCAGATTGGCGACGGTCATTTTTGCCGACATGACCCCGAAGACGCCCAGCAGAGGATGGTGCGTGCCGCCCATCTTTCGCGCTTCCTCGAGGCTCGCGACCAGCGAATGCGGCGTCATCCAGACGCCGAGGCACAGGAGCAAAATGACCAGCATGGTCATGATCGGCTTCTTGTACTGGCCTTCGGAGCCGGGAATGCGGTGCGTGATGCCCAGCCAGAAATAATAGTTGGAGCCGAGAAAGAGCACGCCGATCAGCATCGCTTGCAGGATGAACAGCCAGGAGAGGAATCCGCCCATGAGCGTGATGCCCATCTGCTGGTTGTACTGGTAGATTTCGCGCATCAGCCAATAGCCGGCAAACGGGAGCGGCAGGAGGCCGAAGACGCCGATGAAGTTTCCGACGTAGCCCATCCAGTCGTAGTGATCGCGCTCCTCGGCGTTGCGGGCCGCCAGATATCGGATCCCCGCATAGGCACCGCAGATGTACCCGCCGAGCACGACGTTGGCGATCAACCGGTGGATGTTGACCGGCCACCAGGTCGGATTCCAGGTCGCGGCCCAGGCCCGCTGCAGATCCGTGCCTTCCGCGATCACGACCGGACTCGCCTGGAACGTGGCCCAGGAGTTCGGCACGATCATGATAAAGAACGCGAAGAGGTTCAGCAGGAACCCCAGGAAAATGTGAAACGTCTTTGCACTGCCTTCCGACATCGCGTCCCAGCCGTACCAATAGAGGTAGAGCGTGGCGGTCTCGAGCAGGAAGAGGATGCAGTAGAAGACGAACGACGGGAAGAAGATATCCGTCAGATAGTTCATCAGCTTGGGATAGAAGCCGATGAGCAGGAACAGGAGAATGCCGCCGAAGAGCGCCGTCGTCGCATAGGACGAGGTCAACAGCTTCGTGAACTCCTTGGCCAGCTTGTCGTAGCGCTTTTCTCCGCTCTTCCAGCCGACGACTTCACAGAGCCAGGCGAAGATCGGCACACCCAGGACGAAGCCCGCGAGCAGCAAGTGTAGCTGCGCGATAATCCAGACGATGTTGCGGCTCCCGATGCCGGGAATATCGCGATATTCGGTCGGACCGGCCGGAGCGCCTTCCGCGGCGAACCCCAATGAAGGTAACGCGAGCCATCCCGCTGCAATCAACCACACCGAGAGCCATCCCCCGTGCCCGCGAAGGGTCCGGAGCATGTGCTGGAGCTGTCCGCCCTGGTGTTTCATGGCACTCACCTCTTCCAATCGATCACAATTACGGTTTCTTGGGCGCTGGAGCTTCCGGCGCGCTCGCAGCCTTCTTCCCCTTGCCCTTGTCTTTGTCCTTTTCAGCCTCGGCCTTCTGCTTTTCCAATGCGTCGATCTGCCCTTCCAACTGCGCGATCAACTTTTCGTCCTTGTTTAAGGCCTCGAGCGGTTTGAAGGGCGGCTCCGCCTTGACTTCGGGCTTCTTACAGCATTCGTGGGGATGGGGCGTCGTCACCGGCAGCCCGGCCCAAAACAGCATCGACAGCACGACACCGCCGAGGGTCAGCGCCGTAAGCATCAACCCCTGATCGTCAGGCACCCGCATCAAATCCCACCGTGTGACCACATGCTGATAACTGTCGGCAACCGGACGCGCCGTTTCGGACGTGCTGCGAATCATCCGCCCGATGAGCGAGACGCCGATCAGCAGGAGCACGATCAGCACGGTCACAGATACGCCGCCCCACAGGCTGAGCTCCGCGCTGATCCGTTCCGCGACCGGTATGCCTTTGAAAAGCTCCATCTCGAACACCGAGTGCGCCATGGAAATCGACATCGAGGTCACCGTCCCCACGATGAACCATAGCAAGGGGAGGAATACTGCACCGACGACGGCGCATTTCCACCACAGCGTCACGCCAAGCCCGTCCGGCGGCTCCTTGCGGAATTTTTCGAGGAAGTAGGTTCGGCCGACGACGCCCAGCGCCCAGATATCGATGGGAATACAGAGCAGGAACAACAATGCGATGCCGGCGCCCTCGCCGATATGCGATTCAAGACCCATGGTGATGATGGGCGTCGCAAACACCGTCACAGGACTGGCCAGGAACATCAGAAAGCCCAGGCCCAGCCTACCTTCGAAATGCATCATATCCATCGCGAGGAAAACCAGGGCAAAGGCGAGCTTGATGGGAAGGGCCGTCCAGAATGCGGGCCAGAGGACACCCAGACCGATTTTCGTGGGGGACAGTGAGTCGCGTTCGTCGCTCATAGCGTGTACGGCCTGGCTCGCGCCGTCCTAATCCAAGAATTCGCGGTTGATGATTGCAGACATCGTGAACAACAGTATGGACACCATCACGACAATCCAGCCGATCAAGGCGACCGGACGTTTGAAGATGTTGCGTTCGGGATCGCGGTCGATGAACGGCAGCGCTGCCAGCAGGGCCATGAACGCACCAGGGAGCGCGATGGCCCCGAGGAACTGGCCGAACTCACCGGCAAAGATTTTCAGGCGCAGCAACTGGAACAAAAAGAGGAAGTACCATTCGGGCTCCGGATGGTAGTCACCGGGATCGGGGGTCGCTTCTTCGAGCAGGACCACGGGCTCCCAGAAGGCCAGGGCACAGATGCTCGCAAACACGACCGCCATTCCGACGATGTCCTTCCAGATCTGTCTCGGGAAAAAGAAATCGGTCTTGGCCTTGATTTCCTCCGCCGTCCCTCGAAACGGTCCGGCCGGCCCGGCCGCGCGGAACAGGAACAGGTGGAGGCCCGCCAAACCCATCAACGCGGCGGGAAGGATCATGACGTGGATGACGAAGAACCGGCTCAACGTCATCTGGCCGGGCGTCGGACCACCCTTGAGGAACCGTGCCATGAAGTCGCCGACGATGGGCGTCTTGTCCATGATCTCGACGCCGACGGTGGTGGCCCAATAGGCACGCTGATCCCACGGCAGGAGGTAGCCCGTAAAGCCGAAGCCCATCACGATGCCGAAGAGCGCCAAGCCGACTAACCAGATCATTTCGCGTGGAGGTTTGTACGCGCCCCAGAGAAACACCTGCGACATATGGGCGAAGACACAGACCACCATCGCCGTCGAACCCCAGAAGTGATAGCTCAGCAGGAACCAGCCGTAGTCGACGTCGTGGATGATGTATTGCGTGCTCGCATAGGCGTGGTCGGCGGTCGGCACGTAATAGAACATGAGGAGGATGCCGGTGACCGCCTGCATGATGAAAATGAAGAGGAGCACCGAGCCGAACACATAGGCCCAACGCGAACCGCCTGGCACCGGTTCGTTGAGCATCTTCGCCTGCATCTGCTTGAGGCCGACGCGCTCGTCGACGAAGGCGATGACTTTCTCGATCACCGTGGGTTGGCTGCTGGGGGTCGAATGTTCCATTTAGATAATCCGGATTTGGGACTTGGTCCCCGCCTTGAATTCCATGTCAATGATTTGGACGTCTCCGCTTGCAGAGACCTTGATCGGCAGCGCATCGAGCGGGCGCGGTGCCGGGCCATCGAGCACTTTGCCGGAGGCATCGTAGATGCTGAGGTGGCACGGACAGAGAAAAACCTGCCCCAGCACCTTGTGCTGCCGCCACTTGTAGCCGCAGCCCAGATGGGGACACTTGCCTGAAAACGCGACGTAGGGAATGTCCTTCTTGTTCGTCCAGACGGATTTTCCCGACGCATCGCGGAATTCCATGTCCTTGCCTTGATAGACCTTCTCGAGCACCGCCGGCGTGGCCTTCAAGATCCACACGTTCTTTTCGATCTCGGCCTCCGGCAGATAGGCTTCTTTGACTTTCTTCTTGTACTTAAACTGGAACCCGATGTCGTCGGTCTTGATCTTGCTCACGTTGCCGATCTTCAACCATCCGTTGTCGAAGGGCGCGAACATGGGCTTCATGAGATAGCGCAGAACGGGGAAGGCAATCGGCAGCCCGATCAAAAACCCGATCACATGGGTGAAGTTCATGAAGAACGTGCGGCGCTTGACGTTCTTTTCCAATTCGGGGAACGGGACGAGCACCTCACCCGGCGTGACGTGGAGGTTGTCCTCCAGATGCGCGATCTCGACGTCGTGGGTACTGAGATATTCGTCGCGCTTGAACGGCGGAAGTGCCGCCACTTCGGAGGAGGCGTTGCGCAACTGAACCGCGTCGTCCGTGACAGTCTGGACGAGCGCCATGGAGACTTGCCGCTCGCCGGTGCCGTTCATCGACACGACGATGTGGCTGATCTCGTGCGACAGCGGATCGACGATCACCTTGGTGACCTCGCCGATTTCCCGATCGGTACAACGGACCTTTGACTTCAGCTGCGGTTGCATAGTGCTTTCGCCTACTTCTTCTTGATCGGTTTCGGCGTATTGACCGACGTGTTCTTGAAGGTCACGAGCCAGGAGGCGAGAGCCACGACGTCCTTCTCCTCCATGAGATCCTTGTACTTGTCCGGCATCTTGCCCTTCTCGTACTCCTTCTCGAAGCCTTCAGCCATCCAACTCTTGGGATCGAGAATTTTCTGCTTGATGTCGTCGACGGTCAGGAGGTTTCCGATGTTGTCGAGTTCAGGGCCGCGTTTCTTGCCGCCTTCGCCCTTGAGCTTGTGGCAGTTGTAACATTCCTGAAGCTGCCACTGGTCTTCGCCGATCTTGAGGAGATCGCCGCTGGCAGCACCGGTCGTGGCCGGGGGTGCGCCTGGTCCGCCCGCCGCCTGCGAGGCAGAAGCCTGATCGCCTCCCAGCGCCTTGATTCGCGCGGCCAGCGCCTTGGCCTGCTCGTCCAACGCCTTTGCGCGGGCGATCAGCTCTTCGGCCTTTCCCAGCTCCGTCGCAGCGCGTTTCGGCTTCAGAATTTTTTCGATCTTGCCTTTTTCGTCTTCAGGATCGTACTGCGGCCACAAGGAGGCCCCGGCGATATAGACGACGCAGAGCACGACGTAAAAGACCACCAACGCGCCCACGGCCTTCACCCCGCCAACAGGCTTGAGCGACGGCGCATCGAGCAGGAGGAACACGGCGGTCCCAAGGAGGGCGTAGGCGAAGAACATCCACTGGAAGACCGTCGGAAACTCCAGCGCTCTGGTGATGCCCAAGAGCGCCCCTCCGACAATTAACCCGACCACGACCTTCTTGATCACGTTCCCCATAACGTTCCTTTCCCTCGGACGAGGGTTCGATCTGACCTATTTTGCTCCAGCCGGTGCAGGACTGCCTTCCGGCGCATGGGCTTTCGCCTCGGTCGGCCTCAGCGTGACGAAAATCGCAAAGCTGACGACGACGTAGAATGCGACGGTGATGGCGGTAATCCACCAGGCTGAATAGGACAGGGTCGGTGTGAACGATTCGGGCGTGAAGTCCGGCAGCAGGTTATATGTATGGAAATACTTGCGTAAAAGTGACCGGACCGCCCCCATGAGACCCATCGTCCAAATCGCACTGAATGCAAGAAACACGAGCACGAACTGCGAGGCGAAATCGATTTTTCCCCACACGATCGTGCCTTGACTGATGGCACGGTTGTAGATGATGTAATTGACGACGGTGACGAAGACCAGCGTGAAGGCCGCAGAATTCTTCGCCGGCATCAGGGCCAGGAAGTTCCAGTCCGAAGGCAACTCGAGGTCGGCGACGAGCTTGGCGCCCGTCGGCACGAATCCGTGGGGCGTCAACCAGATGGCATCGCCGATCACGACCATCAAGAACCCGATCTTGATGACGGTCCGTGAGGACACGGTCAGCGGGATAAATCGACCGAGCACAACCGGCAGCAAGGCCAACGGAACGAGAATGGCGAGCGACTTCGGGTCGGGGACGGGAAAAATCGTCCAGGCCCACGTCATGACAAAGGGCAGCGCCAGCATGACGATCGGCGCGAAGATCGTCATCCTGACGCGCTCCACGCCTTCGATCCGCTTCATACTCAACCAGATGTAGTAGTTGCTCGCCAGGAAGATCAGTCCGACCATGGCGCCCTGCATTTCAAAGAACATCGAAAGCTGGTCCGCCATCATATACGGACAAATCGACGCATCGTAATCGCACAGCTCGTACGCGAGCAGATAGCCCATGAAGGGCAGGAACAGGAGGGCGCCGACCCCGATCAAATTGCCGACAAATCCCATCCAGTCGTAATAGGCCCGTTCATCCTCTTTCTTCGCCGCCATGTACATGTAGGCGGCCACGAGGCCGGTGATGAAGCCGCCGAATGTCACATTGCCGACCAATCGGTGCAGGTTCATCGGCATCCAGCTGTAGTTGTAGATCTTGTCCCACAGGCTCGCAGTCGCGAGAAACTCCGCGGGCGAAACTCCCTCAGCTTTGACCGGCGTGTTCATGAAGGATGTCGGACCGTCGATCACGAAGAGCGTGATCGTGCCGATGAGGTTCAGCACCACACCCAAAGCAATGTGCCGCGCCTTCTTGTTCCCCTTCCACGCGTCCCAGGAATAAAAATACATGTAGAGGAGAATGGTTTCGCCGATGAACAGGAGCGGATAGATGACCGCAAAGAGCAAGAAGAAGTGGTTGATCAACCAGGTCGTAAACTGCGGATAGGTCGCCAGCAGGACGAAGATGAAGAGTCCGCCGGTGAGCGCGGTCATACTATAGAGGATGACCGTCACCTTCATGACCTCCTTGGCCAGGCGATCATAGCGGGGATCCTGC
>DASVBB010000041.1:0-10685 GCA_036376045.1 Nitrospira sp. | reverse complement strand
GCGTACTTCGACGTTGGCCGCGACGAGCTTGTCGATGACTCCTGCCAGCCAGGTTCTGGCCATACTTTGATGCACCAGCAACGTCTCCATGGCATTACATGTGGACGGTCGCTGGATCTTCGCATTCAGACAGATTCGCTCGGCCATGGCGGGATCCGCATCGTCATCGACATAGACATGGCAGACACCGGCATCGTGCTTCACCACGGGGATGGTCGAATGTTCTGCCACCAGCCGCATGAGGGAATCACCGCCGCGGGGGATAATGAGATCGATCGATCGATCCTGCTTGAGAAGCACTGGCACGAGTTCACGCTCGGGTCTTTCGACGAACGTGATCGCGCCGACTGGGATTCCGCATTTTTCCGCCGCCTCCGAGAGCACTTGGGCAATGGCCGTATTGGAGCGAATGGCTTCGCTGCCGCCTCTCAGAACGCAGGCGTTCCCGGATTTCAGGCAGAGGGCCGCCGAATCCGCAGTGACGTTCGGCCTGGATTCATAAATGATCCCGATGACTCCGATCGGCACGCGCACGCGACCGACTTGCATTCCGTTCGGACGCGTCCACATCTTCGGCATCTCGCCCAGGGGATCGGCTAACTTTGCCACCTCCCGTAGTCCACCGGCCATTTCGGCGATACGAGACTCCGTCAATCGCAACCGGTCGGCCATGGCCCTTTTCTCGGGAGCTGTGCCAAATGCCTCGATGTCCTCGTTATTGGCGGCAATCAGCATCTCCGTGCGAGCTTCCAATGCATCGGCCATGGCAAGGAGCGCTTGATTTTTGACCGTGGTCGGCAGCACCGCCAAACGGTTGGCCGCCTTTCGGGCTCGAGTCACAAGCGTTTCGACATATTCGGGAACTGACTGGACGGGCGTGTCGGCGGGTGCCTCAGGGGACGCCCCTTCCGGCGAAAGACCGGCCTGGCTGCTTTGCTCTGACATGAATCTGCACTCCTCTGCGGTCGCGTTGCGGTGTTACAGGATACAGCGGTGATTTCCGGAGGGTCAAGGCACGAGCGCGCGCCTCAATGGGCAGGCCCATGCGCCAGCACGGTCTCGAAATACGCAATCGTGCGCGCCAGGGCATCCTCGAGGGCCACCTGAGGTTCCCATTTCAACAGCGCCCTCGCCCTACTGATGTCCGGCCGGCGGACTTTGGGATCGTCCAGCGGAAGTGGATGATAGCTGATGTCGCTTGACGAACCGGTCAGCTTGAGGACCAGCCGGGCAATCTCAATGACCGTCAGTTCTCTGGGATTGCCGACGTTGACGGGATCATGGACGCTCGCTTCGAGGGCTTCATCCCGGCTGAATATATATTTCTTATCCTTCCGTTCCGCGACTGTCTTGTCGGAATCCACCAACAACAGACCGACAATACCTCGGACGAGATCGTCTACGTAACAGAAGCTTCTCGTCTGTTGCCCTTCGCCGAACACACTCAATGGTTTCCCCTGCAATGCCTGGACAATAAAGTTGGACACCACCCGCCCGTCATTTGCGCGCATCCGCGGACCGAAGGTATTGAAGATGCGCACAATACGCGTGTCAAGTCCATGATAGCGGTGATAGGCCATGGTGATGGCCTCCGCAAACCGCTTGGCCTCGTCATACACGCCTCGAGGACTGATCGGATTGACGTTCCCCCAATACGCTTCCGGTTGCGGATTGACCAGCGGATCGCCATAGACCTCGGAGGTGCTGGCCAAGAGGAACCGGGCGCCTTTGGCACGGGCTAACCCCAACGCCTTGTGTGTCCCGAGCGCGCCCACTTTGAGCGTGGCGATCGGAAACTCGAGATAGTCCTGAGGGCTGGCGGGAGAGGCGAAATGCATGAGCGCATCCAAAGCACCGTCGACATGAAGATAATCGCAGACGTTGTATTTCAGAAAGGTAAACCGCTGATCACCCAGGAGGTGGGAAATATTTTCCATCCGGCCCGTCAGAAGATTATCCATGCAAATGACGGTATGCCCCGCCTGGACGAGCGCATCGCAGAGATGGCTGCCAAGAAACCCCGCTCCCCCCGTGATCACAATGCGCATGCCTGACCTTCCTTCTCGTCAATCGCCAGGTCCCCGACTCTATCAGGTCCGCGTTCTAAATCCCACGCTGTTCTTTTGATCATCGGATGAAGGTTCGACGTCTCGTATCCATGTTAGGGAGGCGGAATGACAGGCGGTGGCGGTTGAACGACAGGGGCGGCAGCTGGAGCTGGACCCGGAACGGGAGCGGCGCCCGTGACCGGCGCTGTCGCAGCCGGCATGGCGGCGAACGAGCCTGCCGTCGAGGGATTGGGATGTTGAAAGACCCATTCGTGATAAGAAGCGCGCCCCTCGAGATGACGGACGACTAGGGGGAAATCGTGCTTCTTGAACGGAGTTCCGCGGCTTTTACTTCGAACACCCATAATCCCGCCGGTCGGACTCCGAAGGTACTCCCAGTCCCCATGAGACATGGGATCGGCATAGGCCTTCCGCAGAAACGGTTTGGGCAGGCGCGTCAATTCGGCCAGCGATTGTGGATAGACCTCCGTCGCCGTCACACGGCCCGCTTTCATCGTGGCGGAGTAGAGTGCCAGCGCATTTTGAATTTCGATCCCTTTATACAGGAGATCGGCTTCGAGTTCCCGTTGGACCATCACCTTCCATTGTTTCGCTGCGACCGTGGTCGAAAGCCCGATCAGGACAATGGCGAACATGAGGAAGAGATAGGTCACACCTCGTTCATTATGGAAGCGGTGAGCCATGGGTGGCGGTATGCGCTCAAGGTGCGGGGGTCTGCGGCTCCTCGGACAAGAGCACGGTATATTCGAGGCGCGAGTCACGATCGATCAACGTGACACTTTCTTGGGTAATAGTCTTGACGACGACATGTTTATCGATCGTCTCTCCTGCTTTGACGACGTGCAGATCATCATTCTTCGTCAACACCGCCATGTCTTGCTTCTTCTGCCAGTCTTCTCCTGTCCGGACAAAGCCCAGGTAGTGAAACTGTGCCAGATCCGTCGCGACGACCTGTTGTCGCATAGCTTCCTCGGTGACGTCCGGAGCTGCTGCCGAGGCATTGATCGGCCCGGTGGAAGGCAGGGCGAAAATATTCCGGGGTGCCGCGAAGACCATTTCACGCTGGGTCTTGGCAGCCGCGAGGAGATCCAACTGCACGTGAAGGGTCTCGGAGCCCCCACGAGGCCCGGAACCGGACGGGCCGGAGACATTCGCCAACGGGACACGATTCGGTTCTTCCCAAGCGATCCATTGCGACAGGAGCAGTCCGCCCCACAGAGAACCAAGTGTGGCGAGAAGGAGAACCTTTTTGCGTCTCGTATCCATAATATTAATATTCGCCAGAATGCGCCCTGCTACTGGACAACCGGCTTCTCGGCTTCTCCACGCAAGTACGTGACAATCTTGATGTTAAACGTAAGGCTCTCGCTATGAGTCACTGAGGGCACCAGATCTACGTCCTCAATGTACACAAGTTCGTCTGCCGTTTCGATGTCGTATAAAAACCGTCGCAGATCTTCGTAGCGGCCGCTCATGGTGCCCTGCAATACACCCTTACTGGTGTTGGTGACGGGCGTCGATTCGGTTTTATAGGAAAGCGCGGGCAGCGTCACATGGTTTCGTTTAGCCTCCTCCGTGATACCGAGGGCGAGAGGTGCGAAGTCCCGCTCATCCGGTAGCGCGGCCCAGACTTGGGCCAGATCCTTTTTGGCGCGCCTGGCAGCCTGGTGGTGCTGATGTTCCTTGCGTACCTGTGCCCATTGGGCGGCCAGCTCAGCCCGGTGCGCTTCGACGGACTCCAGTCCCAACGATCTGACCCCCCAAAGCGTGAGAAGAAAGAAGCACAGCAACGCGGCGGGAGGCAGCAGGATGCCGTACGGCTTCCGCAGATGTTCAAGCAGGAGTTTCGTCATGTTCGTTCGTGCTCCTGCGGCCGATACTTGAGCTTGAGGTCGAATTCAACCAGGCCGTCGTTTCCGAGATGATGCTGACCGAGCACCGGATCGTGAAACACCGGATGCGACTGCAACTTGAGCGTCAGAGCGGTGACGTCCTCGACTGTCACGGCGGCGCCGGTCAGATGGATCACTGCACTGGCCGGGTCCAAACGCACACCCTTGATGGAGACGCGTGAAGGAATGGCCTCTTCCAGGCCTGACAAAAAATGCGTCCACGAAAAATTCCGCTTGGCCAATAATTGATTGGCGAGGGCAACTTCTCCCGGCAACCGCCGTAAGGCCGCCTCCGAAAGATCGAGCCCTTCGGCTTGCGCCTCCTTGAGCAGTTGCATATTTTGCTCGCGCGCCTCATCGAGCCGCGACTGGATCTCTCGGAGGTCCTGGAAGGCAACCCATGCCTGTGCCGCGTTCCACGACACCAGGAGCCCCAGTCCGAGGGCAGCGGTCTGCAAGGCAACCCTGGCAGGAGCCACATAGGCGCGATGGCGAGTTCCCAACTCAATGTGAAAATAGGTGGTCCCGCGGGTCTGCCAGCGAAAGCTGCCGATCCGATTGGCAATACGCGTCATGAAGGGTATCTTCTTCTGCATGGCTACATTAGTCCCGCCACGACCGGAAGCATAGCCAAGGACGTATTGCCGCCGTCGTGCGCCCACCCCACGGTTTCGACATGTTCCCATTGCAAGTGATCGGTCGAGACCCCCAGATCGTGGCTTAATTGATCTTCTAAGCCCACCAGGTCGTTCTCCGTCATGAGAACCAGTTGCGCAAGGCGCAAGTCGGGAACATGTTCCTGACAGGCCCGGATCGAGAGTTCCGTCTCACGGACAATTCTTGCGAGGCTTTCCGGACTCCCCGGGTCGTCGCCGGAGAACGGATCACCGGTAAGGAGTTTGGTCCGGGCGAAGACGGGACGGGCATCATGGATGATCAGACAGGTCATCCCACCGTCCGATACCGTAACCCAGGCCAAATCGCGATTGAGGCATCGGGTGCCTCCCGCCGCTTTGAGCCAGAGATCGAACAGCCGGAAGCTGGCCACGGTCACCTCCTGTGGAAGTAACCCTGCGGCCTCACATGCAGACTCGTACTCGGCAAGGATCGTCTCCTGGACAGCAATGACCAGGACCGTGTGGACGCCCTGTTTGGGATGCCGCGGAGGAAAAATCTCCCAATGAAGTTTGGCGCCGGTCAGCGGCAGCCTCTGCTCTTGTCCAAGCCGCCATCGGATGAGTGCCTCCTGCTCCTCCCGGCGGACGGGAACTTGTTCAAGTTGAAGCACAGTTGAACGCACTGCAATGTCCGGCAATACCAATGTCACCCGGCGCGGCAAGCTCGAGACCAGCGTACGCCCGAATACTCTTAGCCGTCTCGGAGGGCCGGTAAGCGACCGTAGCCGCTCTTCCAGCGCTTCCCGATCGACCACGTTGCCATCGATGGGCGACAGCTTCACGACGCCCGGAGGGAGCGGGGACAGCGCGCAGCGATAGCGACGCCGGCCTCGCCACGTTTTTGAGCTTTCGCCCCAAGCCACTGCACGGCTCCCGATCTTCAGGCAATGCGTCGGACGGCTGGAGCTCAACTTCCACATGCTACGCTTCCTCGCTAAAGGTCACTCGGTTGATTTCGCGAAGGGTCGTTCCCCCGTCCAGGACTTTCCGTAATGCCGACTGCCTCAAGGTAATCATGCCGCCGGTGACCGCGCGGTACCGGATTTCCGACAGCGGCCGTTCGGACAGGATCATTTCCTTGATCTCATCCGTCAAATCGAGGAATTCCGTAATACATTTTCGGCCGCGATAGCCTGTCCCGTGACACTCATGGCAGCCTTTGCCCTGATGAAACGGCACATCTTTGTATTCCTCGTAGTCGAGACCTGATTCCTCCGCCAGCGTCTTGTCCAAAGGAACCGGAACGCGGCAGGACAAGCACAACATCCGGATCAACCGTTGCGCGAGCACACAGTTCAAGGCGGCCAGGAAGTTGTAGGCGTCGATGCCCATGGAGGCGAACCGCCCGATGACGTCGAAGACGTTGTTCGCATGCACCGTCGTGAGCACCAGGTGACCGGTCAGTGCCGACTGAATCGCAATCTGAGCCGTCTCAGAATCGCGAATCTCTCCGACCATGATCTTGTCGGGGTCATGACGCAGGATCGAGCGCAACCCTCGAGCGAATGTGAGTCCCTTCTTCTCATTGACCGGGATTTGGACGACTCCTGGCAGCTGATATTCAACGGGATCCTCGATCGTGATGAGCTTGTCCTCTTTGATGTTCATTTCCGTGATGGCGGCATAGAGGGTTGTGGTCTTTCCGCTGCCGGTCGGACCCGTGACAAGGACCATCCCATAGGGCTTCGTGATCGCGCGCCGGAACCGCTTGAGGTCCTCCTCATTGAAGCCGAGACGATCCAAGCGCAAGGTCGCCACGCCGGTCGTATTCGCTTCGCGGTCCAATATACGGATGACCACTGATTCGCCGAAGACGCTCGGCAGGATCGAGACGCGAAAATCCACGGTTTTCCGCTCGAGACGCATGCGAAAGCTGCCGTCCTGAGGGACCCGCCGTTCCGCAATATCGAGGTCCGACATGACTTTCAGTCTGGACACGAGGGGAGCGTGCAAACGGATATCCAGCGGCTCCATCGCCGGCACGAGAATGCCGTCAACACGGAACTTGACCCGGGTCGAGCGATCCGCAGCTTCGACATGGATGTCGCTCGCCCGTCGCTGCATCGCGCTCAACAAAATGGAGTCCAGCAGCTTGACGGCGGGACTTTGATCTTCTCCGGCATGGTCGAGAGTGAGGATCTCCTCGCCACGCTCATCCTCCTTGACCAGAACGGACCGGTACTCGGCCTCCAGCTCGCGCAGTGCCTGACTGGAACCTTCGCTGCGTTCCAAGGCAGTCAGAATCGCCGACTTCGGACTCACGACCAGCTCAAGTTCACGGCCAAGGAGCAATTCCAGCTCATCGAGTCCCAGCAGGTCTTGGGGATCGGGAACCGCGACCCTGAGACGTCCCTGGACTTCGGCGATGGGCACAAAGGGATGCCGCTGCATCAACTTGACCGACACCCGTTCGTAGAACGCCGGTTCGACGCGGAAATCCGCCAGGGGATCGAACGGCAGCCCGAACTGGATCGCGAGCGCCCGCGCCAGCTGCTCTTCCGACAGCGCGCCCTCGCCGAGCAAGGTGGCGCCGAGTTCAGCCGACACACCACCCAAGCGGCTCAAGGTGTGGTCCACCGTCGATTTCGCGACCATCCCCTGTCCGACCAGTACGTCAGCCAGTGTGGGTCTTGTCATACTTCGAGAAGCCACTTCGTTCCTTTCCGGGCGCTTGACTCACACGATCGGATCCCGCTTAGACATTGCCCGCCATCTGGAACACGGGCAGATACATGATGACGACGATGCCGCCCACGAGAATACCCATGATCAGAAGAAGCACCGGTTCGATCCAGGTGGTCAGTTGGGTCAACCGGAGGTCGAGATCGGCCTCGTAGAATTCGGCGACGTCGTGCAACATCACCTCCAGGGATCCGGTTTCCTCGCCGACCGACAACATTTCAACGGCGAGCTTGGGAAATATTTTCGGGCGACCCAGCGCCGCCGCAAGCGTCGCGCCCTCACGGATTTCGTCGACCGCGTCGCTCAATCCTGCCGCGATATACCGGTTTGACACGGCGCTTTTCGTAATGTGCAATGCTTCGACCAACGGGGTCCCACCGGCCAAAATCGTCCCCATCGTTCGGGCCAACTGAATGGTGTGATGCTTGATGAAGATCGCGCCAAGCACGGGAGTCCGCAACAGGAGCTGGTCGATGGTGAGACGTCCGTGAGGCGTCGCGTAGAACGCGCGTACCGCCAAGAGAAAACCGGTCATCACGACCAGGACCGGCACAATGTAGACTTTGGCGGCCGATGCCCCATCGATCAGGAGCTGTGTGGCGGCTGGCAATGATTTGGCGGTTTCAGCATAGACCGAGATAAAAGTTGGCATCACGTAACTGAGCAGGAAGCCGATCACCGCGATGCCTGTAAGAATCAAAAATGCCGGATACGCGAGGGCCTTTGCAATCTTGTGACGAAGTCCGATCATCAGTTTCAGATAGGCGATGAATCGTTTCAGCACCTCCGCCAAATTACCTGACTGCTCCCCTGCGCGCACCGTGGCCACGTAGAGTTCCGAGAAATATCCGGTATGCCTGCTCAGCGCTTCCGAGGCCGATGCCCCGCCCCGGATGTCCTGGCGGATCATACGCAACGCCTGCTGAAAACCCTCATGCCGCGCTCGCTCAATCAGCAAGTCCCAGACCCGAAGCACAGGGAGACCCGCCTTCACCAAGGCCAGCAATTCTTGGTTGAAGATGAGAAACTCCCCCAGCGGAAGCCCGCGAAAGGCGCTAAGGTCAATCACCGGACGACCGGGAGCCAAGCCTCGCCGCTTCAACTGAAAGATGAGAAATCCCTGGCTTTCCAGCTTGGCCCGAACGGTAGGCTCCTCGTCGCCTTCAATTTGGCCCTCGAGAGTCGATCCGTCCGGGCGCGCCACTCTGTACGCAAAGACAGCCATGGAAGCGGTCCACTATGACATCGGGAGTTGAAATGCTGCCGGCTTAACGATTGGTCTCCGCCGATGAGCCCGTCAGCACGCGATTTTCAGAGAGAAACAATATTTGACCGACCTCGATCTGGTTATCGGTCAAGTGGTTGATCGAGCGTAGTCGATTGAGACCGATCCGATACCTGTGCGCGAGGCTCCACAACGTATCACCCGGCATGACGACAATTTCTCTGATTGAAGGATTCTGGCTCATGGAGGCAGTGGCAGCGCGTTTGGCCGGAAGAGCGTTGACTGCCGGGGTGACGGACGGCCCCAACGACCATTGATAGGAGGCTCCGGTCGAAACCAGCGCATCCGCCGGCTCGGTGATCGGCGCCATTCCCTGCTTCGCGACATTTCGCTGGAGCTGCCTCGTCTGGCCATTCAGATGAGAGCTGCTCCGGAACACGCGCTCGCGTTCAGCGCGTGCCGCCAACAGTTCTTCCCGCTGCACTTCGATGACGTGTCGCGCTTCGGCCACCCGTCGTTCAGCCTCGCGCACACGGCCTTCGAGCTGCGCGCGCGCCACTTGCGCATCTGCCAGCTCCTGACGCCGGGACTCAAGGTCGGCACGCACTTCCACCAGGCTGCGCTGTGTATCGCGCACCTGGGTTCTGAGCGTATCGAGCGTCAGCTGGAGATCGACAATTTCCGGCTCTACAATGGGTTCCAACTCGCCGCAGGCACTGGTGGCAAGGGCGGCAACCGCGAGCCCACACAGCATGATCGTTCGTAGGGCCGATATTGGCCAATTGAAAGCGGCGTGTGATTGAGGATCACTGATGTGCATCATCATCCTTACCAGCGATTGTAGGGGGTCCCGTTTGTTCCGACGAAGTCCGATCCCGAGAACACATCAAAAATCCCGCCTTCCGTCGCCTCGGTCATTTCCTGCCATGAGCCGGCTGAATTCGTAAACGGATCCCTGGGAATTGCCCGTAAATACCCGGCACTCACCAGCGCCTGTAGCGAGGACGGATACTTGCCCTGATCCGCACGATGCTGATCGAGCAGGTCACGAAGCGTGAATAAATCCTGTCGCAACGCGGCCTCCCTGGCTTTGATGACGGATGCCTGATAGCTCGGCGCGGCCAGGGTCGCCAGAATGCCGATGATCGACACGACGATCAACAGCTCGATCAGCGTAAAGCCCCTGGCTCCTGCGAGACGGAACTTACCAGTCGCGGTATTTGGTTCCATCCAACGCCGTTTCCTGACTCGCCGTCATGACATCGTAAATGTCGTCTCCACACCAGCTCGACGCATTGGGCGCATCTTTATAACAACGGAACTGCCAGTCCGCCTTTCCCGTCATAGGATCGAGGGGCAGGTTGCGCAGGTATCGTCTGATGGCCGTGCCTCGGATCGTCGCCTCCTCGCTGGTTAATTTGACTCCCAACAGCTTCTCCATCGACTTGGGATACCCGTAGACGCTGGTCACATCCTTGCACGACAGTTTGTTCTTTACGCACAAGGGGCCTATGAGGACGTCGGCGTCCCGGTTCCATTCCATCTTGAACGTATCGATGGCCGCACGCATGCTTCTCAAATGCTGGCGCAATTCAATTTCATGGGTTCTCTTGCCAGAGACCCGGCCCAACGGAAGCGCGACCGACGCAAGAACCATGATGATGGTCAAGGTGACGAGCAACTCAAGAAGCGTCACTCCAGATTCTTTCACCGCACCCTCACGATGCCTTTCCCATCCGGAGGCGCACCGGCGGCAACGTCCCCATTGGGGCTCATGAGTGCGACTCGGATCGGAGACACGCCAGGCGCCTTCGCCCTAAATCTGGCCGTGACCTTTCTGGCACCGGTGCTCCCGTGGGGGGCGGCCGTTCCCACCCGAAAGACGACGATGGCCTCGGCGAGGGTCGATGATGGATCTCCCGGATCCGATTGAATCACTTCCGCATCCGCCAGAGCCTTCAAATCCAGGACATTCGGATCGTATTGCAAATGAAATACCGCATCTTTGTCCGGCCGTAGCCGTTCGTCATGAATCGCAATCTTGATTTCCTTTCCCACTTCGACAATCGAGTCATTCGGCGTGACGGAAGCCACGGGACCGACAGCCAACATCCGGGCCAGAGAAGCGGATGACGCTTTT
>DASVBB010000039.1:0-31006 GCA_036376045.1 Nitrospira sp. | reverse complement strand
GTCATCGAATGGTGCTGGGCCCGGCGGGAAAAAATCCTGTTCTTCCCTGACGAACATCTGGGACGGAACACCGCCAACAAGATGGGCCTTGCCCGGGAAGACATGATCGTCTGGGATCCGTTTCAACCGAACGGCGGCAATACCCGGGAAGCGATCCGGCGGGCCAAGCTGATTCTCTGGAAGGGCCATTGCAGCGTGCACCAAATGTTTCAGGCCGTTCATGTCGATCATTTCCGGAAGCAGTACCCCGCCGGCAAGGTCATCGTGCATCCGGAGTGTCATGAGGATGTCGTCAACCGGGCGGATTTGGTGGGGTCGACCGAATTCATTATTAAGACCGTCACGGCTGCACCGGCCGGTTCCGTATGGGCCGTGGGGACCGAGTTGAACCTGGTCAATCGCTTGAAGCGCGACCTGACGGACAAAAAAGTGTTCTTCCTTTCCTCGACGGTATGCCAGTGCGCGACGATGTTCCGGATCGACGCCGCTCATCTGTGCTGGGCGATGGAAAATCTCGCTGACGGGCACGTGGTGAACCAGATCGTCGTACCGGATGACGACAAACACTGGGCGAAGATCGCACTGGATCGAATGATGTCCGTGAGCTAAGAGTCCAAAAGGACTGGTGCCTTCCACCTCCATTCCGGTATAGTCCTCTCCAGCTGCGCCAGACGCCTCCACACCACTCTCCGAGTCGCTCTGATTGCTGAAGGCTGCCAGCTGTGTTGCTGTAATGTCATGGACTATAAATCGACGCTAAATCTTCCTAAGACCGATTTCCCGATGAAGGCCAATCTGCCGCAGCGGGAACCGGACCTGCTCGCCTGGTGGGACGAGATTGGTCTCTATGCGCGCATTCAGGAGGCCGGCAAGGGCCGGCCCAGATACCTCCTGCATGACGGGCCGCCCTATGCCAACGGGCGCATCCATATCGGGCACGCCCTAAACAAAATCCTGAAAGACATCATCGTCAAGTCGAAGACCATGGCGGGGTTTCATGCACCCTATGTTCCCGGGTGGGATTGTCACGGGTTACCGATTGAGCATCAGGTGCTCAAAGATTTGGGTGAGAAAAAGCATGCGCTCGATGCGATGGCCATCCGCACGCTTTGTCGTGAGTATGCCGAGAAGTTCTATCACCTCCAACGCGAGGAATTTCAGCGGTTAGGCGTGCTCGGCGACTGGCAGAATCCCTATCTCACGATGATCCCGGCGTATGAAGCAACGATCGTGCGCGAGTTCGGCAAGTTTGTCGAGCGCGGCGGGGTCTATAAGGGACTAAAACCTGTCCTCTGGTGTACTCAGGATCGAACGGCATTGGCTGAAGCAGAAGTTGAGTACGAAGACCACGTCTCGCCTTCCATCTATGTGAGGTTCCCTGTTGCCGGCGGATCGAACGCGGTTGCGGCGAAGTTCCCCACTGTACAACTGAGTCCTGACATCACGTCCGTCTCGGTCGTCATCTGGACGACGACCCCGTGGACCTTGCCCGCCAATCAGGCGGTCTGTCTGCATCCAGACATCGACTATGCCTTCGTTCAAACCGGATCGGAGGTGTTGATCGTCGCGGAGAAGCTTCTGGGCGCCGTGGCCAAGGCATGCAAGCTCGACGAATACCAGGTCGTCGCCGTGAAGAAGGGTGGCGAGGGATTCGAAGGCTTGGAAACCCAGCGTCCGCTCACGACCGGTTTGTCACCAGCGCTCTTGGGAGATTTCGTGACACTGGAGCAAGGCACGGGCTGTGTGCATATTGCGCCGGGTCACGGCATGGAAGACTACCTGCTCGTCTTGGATCACAACGCGAAGGCATCGCCGGGCGAACGGCTCGAAATTCTGGCTCCGGTGGATGATGCCGGCCGCTTCACGGAGGCGGTGCCCGAGTTTGCGGGACAGCACGTGTTCAAGGCGAATCCGGCGATCGTCGACCTGTTGCGGACGAAAGGGAAACTCTTGGGGCACGGCTCTCTCGCGCACTCCTATCCCCATTGCTGGCGATGCAAGAGCGCCGTGATCTTCCGGGCGACGGAGCAGTGGTTTGTCTCGATGGAGATCAATAGCCTGCGACAACAGGCCTTGGCCGAAATTAACCGCGTGCAATGGATTCCACCCTGGGGGAAGGACCGGATCAACGGCATGATCGCCAACCGTCCCGACTGGTGTCTCTCCCGGCAACGGGTCTGGGGGGTGCCGATTCCGGCGTTTACCTGCGCCAGTTGCCGCCGCGTGCTGGCCGACCCCGTGGTCATTGAACATGTGGCAGCGATCATGGATCGGAAGGGCGCCGACGTGTGGTTCAGGGAGCAGGCGGCTGCCTTGTTACCTGCAGGAACTTCCTGCTCACAGTGCGGGGGAACGACCTTTGAAAAGGAGCGGGACATTCTGGATGTCTGGTTCGAATCCGGGGTGAGTTACGCCGCGGTGCTCAAGCCCTGCAAGTGGTGGCCGGCCGATCTGTACCTCGAAGGTTCGGACCAGCATCGGGGGTGGTTCCACAGCGCCCTGTTGGCGGGCGTGGTGACCGACCGCCGCGCGCCGTACGAGCGGGTGCTGACGCATGGGTTCGTGCTGGACGGACAGGGTAAAAAGATGTCCAAATCGGCCGGCAACGTCGTCGCCCCGCAAGACGTCATGCGGCAATCCGGCGCCGAAATTCTCCGCCTGTGGGTGTCGGCTCAGGATTATCGGGACGACGTGCGCATCTCGCCGGAGATTCTCAATCATCTCATCGAAGCGTACCGGAAGATCCGCAACACCTGCCGCTTCTTGCTGAGCAATCTCTATGATTTCGATCCCGTGCGCCACCGCGTCCCGTACGCGCAATTGTCCGAGCTCGACCGCTGGGCGCTCGGGCGGCTGGAAGATCTGAAGACCAGGGTGCGACGTGCCTATGAGGAGTTTGAATTTCATGCGGTCTATCATGCGCTCAATAATTTCTGCTCGGTCGACATGAGCGCGATCTATCTCGACATCCTCAAGGACCGGCTCTATACCTTCCGGGCCGACTCGCCGGTGCGTCGCGGCTCACAGACGGTGCTCAACGAGATCATTGTCGCCATGACGAAGCTCATGGCGCCCATCTTGAGCTTTACCGCGGAGGAGATCTGGCGGTCATTATCCGGTCAGAATGTCGTGGAGGCAGCGAGCGTGCATTTGGCCGGCTTCCCGAAGGTCGAGCCGGAATGGCAGGATGCGGGGGTGGCGAAGAAGTGGGAGCGGTTGCTGGAGATTCGAACCGCGGTGCAGGCGGCGTTGGAAGAACAGCGCCGGAACAAGGTGATCGGGTCTTCGCTTGAAGCCGTTGCGGAGATACAGGCCAATCCGGAGACCTACAGTTTCTTGAAGCCCTATGAGGCTGACCTGTCGACGTTTTTCATCGTCTCGGCGGCGAAGCTCACCGAGCTCCGTCGTCCTGATGAGCCCGAGTTCACTGTGGCCGTCTCAAAGGCGACGGCGAAGAAATGCGAGCGTTGCTGGAATTATCGCGAGGCGGTCGGCACGAATGCGGCTCATCCGACGCTCTGTGACCGCTGCGTGGAGGCCGTGCAGTGACCCGAGGCTCCCGGTATCTGTTTCTGGCGCTGCTCGCCTTGACCGTGATCATTCTGGATCAAGCGACCAAGTATTGGATCATGCAGTCGATGCGGCTGCATGAGTCGATTCCCATCGTCCCGAACCTGTTCAGCTTTACCTACATCCGCAATCCCGGCGCGGCATTCGGGTTGTTGGCCGGCAGCAGCAATGCCTTTCGGACGGTGTTCTTCGGCGTGACGTCGCTGTTCGCGCTGGCGCTGTTGAGCACGATCCTGGTGCGACTGCCTGAGAAGGATTGGATCGGTCAAGTCAGCATTGCCGGTATTCTCGGAGGAGCCATCGGCAACCTGATCGACCGGTTGCGATTCGGCGAGGTCATCGATTTTTTGGACGTCTATGTGGAGTCCTACCACTGGCCGGCGTTCAATGTCGCTGACTCGGCGATCAGCGTGGGGGTCGTCTGCCTGATCATTCACTTCGCGTTCGAGCGAAAGGACGCGCCGTTGCCTGCACCCGAGACTCCTCCAACCACCGGCTGTTGAAGAGCCGCGTTCCTCGATCGCCCGCGTTCCCCACATCTGGTATGCCCATCGCTAGGCGGGGAGCGGCAGGATGAATCCTCCGTGTTCCTTGAATTGCTCCTGCTGCTCGGCCGAAAACATGACCAGCGGTTCGCTGTGGCAGAACTGGCACTCTTTGAGGGTCACGGTCGCCTCGGGTTCACCTAACTCTTGGAGGTAGCGCTTGGCCAGTTTCAACGCCATGGCTTCATCTGTCGTCATCACGTCGAAATGCAGCAGGCCTGATGTGCCTCGTACCCACGTATCGTAGACATGGACGGTTTCGCCGGCGCTCATACAGGAGCACACCTGTTAGAAGCCAAAGATGTACAGCACGACCAGCCCCATGACAATACGATAGTACGCAAACGGGCGCAAACTGTGACGTTTGACGAACGTCAAGAAGGCGGCGATCACAATCCAGGCGACGAGAAACGAGACCAGCAGGCCGATGCCAAGCGCGATAAAATCCTCGGAGCGGAAGATCTCCCGGGACTTCCACATTTGGTAACACGTGGCAATGATGAGGGTGGGAAGGGCGAGGAAAAACGAATACTCCGTCGCCACCTTCCGATCGAGGCCGACCAACAACCCGCCGATGATCGTGGACCCCGAGCGCGACATGCCGGGAATGAGCGAGGCGCATTGGGCCAGCCCGATCAACACCGCGTCGCGCAGACCGACCTGTTCAAGCTGCTGAACGGTGGCCGTCGTGCGGCGGGCCTCGACGATAAGGATGATGATGCCGCCGATCACCGAGGTGATGGCCACAGTTTGCGGGCTGAACAGATGGGCTTTGATCCAGCCATGCGTGGCAAACCCGATCACGCCGGCCGGAAGAAAGGCAGCACCCAGACCGATCAGGAACCAGAGGTGCGGGTGCAAGGCCATGGAGCGAGACACCAGGGTCGACCACGGTTGGTTCGAGGAATTGCTCAGAGAGTGCCTCAAATCGGCCTGTTCACCGAAGGCACGGGCAATCAGAGTTTTCAGTTTTTCCCGTTCGTAGGCGACGACGGCCAGGATGGCGCCTAATTGGATCGAAATTTCGGCGTTGGAGGCGACCTCTCCCGTGAATCCGAACGCGTGGCCGGCCAAAATCAGATGGCCGGTCGACGAGACCGGCAGGAATTCGGTCAGCCCTTCGACAATTCCGAGAATGACCGCAAGGGCGGGACCCCATTCGTTCATACGACGTCCGATGTGAGTGAAAGGCGCGGGTGGTGCATGCGGATTTCCGCATAATCACAAAGTGACGGCGATCCGTCAAGCGAGCGATGAAGGGCTGATTTGTTCAAACCGGTCGAAGCCGTATGGTGTTGACAAAGCATTGGGCTTGGCATACACAGAAGACGATACGCGGGCGTCCCGCGGCCTGGTTGGTGCGTCCAACATCGGGCGTCTTCACTATATTCCATGCCTACTTGTGACGAGGAAGGGGAGGTTAGCATGAATCGTGTGTGGATGGCGGCAATCATTCTTGGATGGACCATCGCCATGACGGGCTGTGTCTCTGACCGGAAGTACCAAGAGGCTTTGGCAGAGACCGAGTCCGCCAAGACGGAATTGGCCACCACACGAGCACAGAAAAGCGCACTCGAGCAGCAGGTCAAGACGCTCAAGGATCTCAACGTGAAGTTCGGCAACGAAGCGCAAGCGGCCCGTGACGAGCTGGAGCGCATTCAGTACGGTCGCGATAAGGAACGTGGGAGCGCCGAGGGCAGGACGAAAGAGCTTGAAGAGCGTGTGAAACAGTTGGCAGCTCAGAACCGGTCGCTACGGCAGGAGTATGAGGATACCAAACGCCACAACGAAACGTTGAAATCTCTCGTCGCGCGCTACCAAAAGGAATTGAAGGATCAATCACGTTCGACCGGCGGTACGCTGGCCCCGACCATGCCACCGACCCCGACCCCCGGCGCAATGGCGCCCCAGGCACCCTCCGCTGCCAGGCCTTCTGAAGGGATGGCTGCTCCCGGAGGAATCACCAACGTCAACCGGGCCTCGTCCAGCGAAATGGTGTTGCTGCTTGGGCTTCCCAAGGACGTCGCCGACCGGATTGTCAGCAATCGTCCGTACAAGGTAAAGGGCGAGCTCGTCGCGAAGAACGTCGTGCCCAAAGAAACGTTTGACATGATCAAGGATCGGATCAGCGTCAGTCCATAGCCGTGACTCCCATGAACGTCATGACAGGCCGTCCGCCGGCAGGCGGGCGGCCTGTTTTATTTCGCAACCAGAACTGCCTCAGATGATTCGTCCGGTTCTTCTTGCTAGAATGAGCCGCTTCCGCAGATGCCGGTCACTATGCCTATGCGCCGCTTTTTTCTGATCAGCGCTGTCATGCTCGTCGGACTCGCCATCGGCGGGTATGTCTTTTTCAACGGAGAACGCAAGACGCCGATCCGCTACCGGACTGCCGTCATCGAGCGGGGGTCGGTGGTCTCGATCGTGACCGCGACCGGCTCGATCGTCCCCGTGGTGTCCGTGCAGGTGGGAACCCAGGTGTCCGGCATGATCAAAAGCTTGCACGCCGACTTCAATTCCGTTGTGAAGGCGGGAGACATTGTCGCGATCATCGATCCCGAGCCGTTTCGCGCCCGGCGCGATCAGGCGGCCAGCAACCTGGAGATGGCCAAGGCCAATGTGGGGAGAGCCAAGAACGAGCAGGCGCAACGCCAACGCGAACTCAATCGTGCCCAGTCCCTCGCGGCACAGCAATTTGTCTCTCAAAACGATGTGGATATGGCGGTGACCAATGCGCAGGGCGCTGACGCCCAGGTCAATGTGTCGATGGCACAAGTGAAACAGGCCGAAGCAGCCGTGAATGCCGCGGATCTGGATCTCAAATACACCACGATTCGTTCGCCCGTGAACGGCATTGTTGTGGCCAGGAACGTGGAGGTTGGTCAGACGGTGGCGGCCAGCTTTGCGACGCCAAACCTCTTCCTGATCGCCCTCGACCTGACCAAGATGCAAGTCGACACCAACGTCAGCGAGTCAGACATCGGCGGCATTACCGAGGGCAAGGAGGCCACGTTCACGGTTGACGCCTATCCGGGGATCCCGTTTGCCGGCACCATTCGTCAGGTGCGATTGGCCCCGATTGCCGTGCAAAACGTTGTGACCTACAACGTGGTGATCGGCGTGGACAACAAGGACTTGCGCCTGAAGCCAGGGATGACCGCCAACGTGTCCATCGTGGTGGCGCAGCGAGACAACGTGCTTAAAGTGCCCAATGCCGCGCTTCGTTTTGTACCGCCGAAATCAGAACTCGTCGCCTCCCGCCCGATGGAGGGAACGATGGCGAAGGAAGAGGTCGGCCGCATGGCCCCGGGGGGCGGTGCCACGCCGGGCCGTCAGATCTGGAAACAGGCGGAGACCGGTGAGCCATTAGCCATGAGGGTGCAGACGGGTATTTCCGATGGCACCTATACGGAGATCATCTCGGAGAGTGCGGCTGCCGGGGACGAGGTCATCGTGGGCATTGAGCAGCCGCGCGGCATCAGAAAAGCGGGGGATCTCCCGCCGGGATTCGGCGCCTCGGGCGGGCAGCGTCGGTCACGCGACAGAGGTATCTGACGCCCGCGTATCGCTTCGAAGCCGTGCCCGCCGACCATTCCCTTGCCTGTTCGAGTGAACTCTATGAGCGGCCTTATCCAGTGCGACCGTATCTGGAAACGATATCGCGTGGGCGACGTGGATGTGAACGCCCTGCGGGGCTTGAGCCTGACGATTGACAAGGGCGAGTTCGTGGCCGTGATGGGAGCCTCTGGATCGGGTAAATCCACGCTCTTGAATATTCTTGGATGCCTGGATTACCCCACCGAGGGCGGGTACCGGCTGGACGGGGTCGACGTCAGCAAGCTGGGGTTCGATCAACTGGCTGAAGTTCGCAATCGGCAGATCGGATTCGTGTTTCAAAATTTCAATCTCATCCCGCGCACAGATGCGCTGGAAAACGCGCAACTGCCCTTGTTCTACCGCGGAATGCCGCTCGGAGAGCAACGAGCCAAGGCGCTGGCGGCACTCAAGCGGGTCGGGCTCGGCGGCAGAGAACACCATTTCCCCACACAACTGTCCGGGGGCCAGCAACAGCGCGTGGCCATTGCCCGAGCCTTGATCACATCGCCCTCGTTGTTGCTGGCGGATGAGCCGACCGGGAATCTCGATACCGAATCGAGCCGGGAAATCATGAGCATGCTGGAAGGACTCAATCGTGATGGGATCACGGTGATTCTCGTGACGCATGAGGCGGATATTGCCGCGTATGCCCACCGGGAGATTCTCCTGAAAGACGGTCAGGTGTTGAGCGACCGGGCGACCAGGCCGGCGCCCGGGACCGTAGAGGTCTGAATGCCGGCATTTGTCTGGATGACCGTGCTCACGGCGTTGCGTATCTTGTCGCGCAACCGCTTGCGCGCCGGGCTGACCATGCTGGGAATTGTGATCGGCGTGGGAGCGGTGATTGCCATGGTCGGCATCGGAGAGGGTGCGAAGCGTGCGGTGCAGGCGCAAATCGCCACGATCGGCACCAATGTCATCATCATTTGGCCCGGGGCCACAACGGTGAGCGGTGTCCGGGGCAGTCAGGGAGGGGCCGTGACGTTGACGGTTGCCGATGCGTTGGATCTGAAAAAAAAGATCCCCCTGCTAGCGGAAACGGGATGGGCCAAGCGAGACGTCATGCAAATTGTGAACGGAAACCGGAACTGGAACGGCCCGATCAGCGGGATCTCGCCCAGTTACCTCACGATTCGCGACTGGTCGTTTTCGAGTGGAGGCCCGTTTACGCAAGCGGACCTCGATAGCGCCGCCCGCGTGGCGCTCATCGGTCAAACGATCGTGGACAACCTGTTCGATGACGGCGAAGAACCGGTGGATGCCGTGATTCGCATCAAGAACGTGCCGTTCCGCGTGGTCGGGGTTCTGGCTCCCAAGGGACAGTCAGCCCAGGGATCCGATCAGGACGATGTCATTTTCATTCCTTTCTCAACGGCCGAGCGCAAGGTATTCGGCACGGCGTTTCTGGGTTCGGTCGGGGCGATGTTCGCATCCACCGATAGGGCCGAAGACTTGCCGGAAGCCGTTGAGCACATTCGTGAGGTGCTGCGCGCGCGTCATCGGCTCCAAAACGAACAGAACGACGATTTTACGGTGAAGACCCAGGTGGACATTGGAAAAGTTCAGGAGGGGACGAGCCAGACCCTGACGATGATGCTGTTTTCCATCGCGTCGGTCTCCCTGCTGGTAGGAGGGATCGGCATCATGAATATTCTCCTCGTGTCCGTGACGGAGCGGACGAGGGAAATCGGCGTTCGCATGGCGGTTGGAGCCAAGCGCGGGCATGTCCTCATGCAATTCTTGATCGAAGCCATGACCTTGAGTCTGCTGGGAGGACTCTTAGGAATCGTCCTGGGCGTGATCGGGGCCAAGCTGACCACCGTGATCGCCGGTTGGCCCACGGTGATCTCGCCAGAAGTGATTCTCGTGGCGTTCGTTTTCTCGCTCGCCGTGGGACTGTTCTTTGGTCTCTATCCCGCCAACAAAGCCTCGCGGCTCAATCCGATCGAAGCCCTGCGCTATGAATGACCGAGGCTGTTGATCGGGAGGGTCGTCGTTCAGAATACTGTTGCCGACGCGAGGAGGACTTCGATCCGAGGGTTTGTCCGGTCGACGTGTTTGTACAGGTGGGTTTCGACAATGCGGTTGTCGTTCAATCCCAACCCTTCGCACAGCGCATCCTGTGCAATCTTCAGCCCCCCATCCACATCCCGTCGCAAGGCGGACGTGAAATAGAATCGGATCGACAACGCAAGGCAATTCGATTGTAGGTGGGACAACAGAGCCGCCCGGTGGGGGAATGCCGTCAGCGTCAACCAGACGAGCTGGCCTACTTGCGCCTTGTAGGAACGGCCGGTCGACGAGAGCAGACGGCGTCCGTTCACCGTGGCATATTGATGATTGATGCTCGGCGGGACGGGCAACGTGAATGCAATCGACTGCATCTCCGGATTCAGAGGCACAGCAGCACCGTTTGGCTCAAGCAATACGGGCGGGCGCCTGCTCGCCCGGCCGTTCCTGACCACCGGACGAAGGCGATGCAAGTCGTCAAGATGCAGCGGGAGTTTGGAGGCCGGAATCTGAATGGGACGTCGGTACGTGGGCATAGACTCGCGAATCTTCAGCGCAACCGCGTGAGGCTCATGCTGGACGAAAATCCGGAAGGATCGTTCAAGATCGCCTAAAGGTCGCCTAGAGGAGATTGAGGATCTTGGCCATGTTTTGTTCGTAGCGATCTTCTGAGCGCGCAATGTACCGCCGCCATTCACTGGGATTCCAGATTTCCATGCGATGATAGAGACCGACCAGGATGATTTCCTGATCGTCGTCCAGCGGCACGAGCTTGCGGAGCTTTCCCGGGATTAAGATCCGGCCGGCCTTGTCGATTTCCGAAGTCCCGGCTTCGGATACGACGAAATGCATGAAGAGCCGGCTCTGCTCTTCGTCGAGCGTGCCCTTCGTCCGCTCAAGCACCTTCTCCCACTCCTTCATCGAGTAGATCAGGATGGACTCTTCGGGGCCCTTCAAGAAGACCACGGATTGCCCTTGTGATTCGATCTGTTCCCGGATGGGGGAGGGGACGATGAATCGGCCCTTTTCATCCACCTTGCAGAGGTATTCGCCGGCGAACATCAATGCCAGGTCTCCTTCATGACGCGAGCGGGCGTCTGGTCCGTTCGCGGATCCATTGCTCCAGATCCGAACGTACGAACCGCCATTCTTTCCCAAGCTTGAAGGCAGGGATCTGATGGTTCTGAAGATAACGGTAGAGTGTTCGTTGGGTAATCTTCAGGTACCGGCAAGTCTCTTCGGCGGTCATCAATTCGCTGTTGGGCTCTTTTGCCATGGGACAGCCACCGGAAGGTTGCCATAAGGCTAAGGGGCTCCAGGTTGCCGTGAGAGTAAAAAAATCAAGGAGATCTGTCAAGTGAATTTATATGACAATGCATGTCATAGCCCGTCAGATTCGCCCGGATCGTCTCCATTTTCATCAGGAGAATCAATTGTTTGTGCCATTTCATCACCGAAATCTTCGCCCATTTCATTCCCCATGTGCTTCATCAATCGTTCCATGCTGCCGGGATCCTGTTCATCGAAGCCGCCGACCGCATCATCGTCGGCCAAGGACTGCATCCTCGCCTCTTCGGATTTCGGAGATGCGAAACGTGACAGCAATCGTTCGAGTCGAGTGCTCTGGCAATGCGCACAGACGGGAGGTGGAGAGGAGCGGCTTAACAAGAGAATGCTGCTTCGCTTCTTACAGTCCACACATCGGTATTCGTAGATCGGCATGTTAGGGCCTTGCACTCATGAACGACCATGCGTGCTGGGCCGCAAGAATCCGGTCGGGAATAAGGCTCGAATCGATCGTCCGTGCCAACGTGAGCGCCGTGACGCTAGCCGCACCTGCCGCATGCAGAACCTTGGCGCATTCGTTGAGCGTCGTTCCCGTGGTGAACACATCGTCAATGAGCAGGACACGCCGTCCGGCAAAGGCTTCCGTGTCGCGGACCCTAAACGCGCGCCGCAGGTTCCGAAGACGTTCTGATCTGGTGAGAGACGTTTGCGGCTCTGTCGCGACCTCGCGGACGAGATCAGTCGTGGATACCGGGCGCCTGAGGTACCGGCCCAGCCGGTCGGCGATCGAGAGCGACTGGTTGAACTCACGGGTTCGCAGCCGGGACGGGTGTAAGGGAACAGGAACAATGAGATCGGTTTCGAGCCGCTCAGGCAAGGCGCGGATCATCAGGGCCGCAAGCGGTGTCGCGAGGCCGAAGACGTGCCGGTATTTCAGCGCACAGATCGCGTGCTGAAGCGGTGGAATGTAGGGATAGAGCGTCCAGGCCCGATCGTAAGCGGGCGGCTGTTCGAGACAGTGTTGGCAGCGGTGGGAAGGCGTCCATGAATCCGCGGCCCTCGAGATGAACGGTTGATCGCACGATGCGCAGCGCGGCCCCGAGAGAGGGGCGATCAGCTCCCAACAGGCGTGACAGAGGTAGGCGTTGGGGTCGCTGTACAGCGGCTGCGCACAACTGAGGCAATCGACGGGAAGGACGGCGCGGAGCGCCACCCGGCACCATCTTCGCAAGATAGACATGCGAGGCGGCATCATGGAAACGTTAGGGGAACCGGCGTCGGCTGTCAAGGTTGTCGCTTCACGAAATGGTGTGATATACGAGATGAGGCCAGGGGTGCCTCTTCCGCCGATGGTCACACTCACAGAAGTCTCGAAAATCTACATCAGGGGAAGCGATCGTATCTGTGGGTTGGACCACGTCACTCTCGACATCGGGCCTGGAAGCTTTTGTGCCTTCGTCGGTCCAAGCGGGTGCGGCAAAAGCACGTTGCTCAATGTCATCGCCGGTCTGGACCTTCCGACATCGGGAACCATTCACCTGGACGGGCGGTCGACCGCTGGTTACAGCTCAGACGATTGGACGAGGACCCGTCGTCACTCGATAGGCATCGTCTTCCAGGCTTTCCATCTCATTCCCGGTCTGACCGTCGAAGAGAACGTGGCGTTCCCCCTGTTGCTTCGGGGAGAACAGGGTCGGAAAGTCCGGGAGCGCGTCGCCGATGTCCTGGCACTGGTGCGGATGACGCACCGTGCTGCGCATCGGCCGGGCGAACTTTCGGGTGGGGAGCAGCAGCGTGTCGCGGTGGCACGGGCCATCGTGCATGAGCCGAAGATTCTTCTCGCGGACGAGCCGACCGGAAATCTCGACTCCCAGCATGGCGCGGAAATCATCGGCCTCCTGAAGACATTGGTTCAAGAGTTTGGTCACACGGTCCTGCTGGTCACGCACAGCGCAGCTGCTGCGGAAGCCGCAGATTATGTCTGGGCGATGAGAGACGGGCGCCTGATGACACGAACGATGCAGATGACCAGCGCTCAAGGAGTCTGATGGATTTGACCGTGACGATAGCCGGAGTGAAATTTCCGGCGTGCTTCATGAACGCCTCGGGCGCCTTATGCGTGACGCCCGACGAACTCGCCGCTTTGGGCCGTTCGCGCTCTGGCGCGATCGTCACGAAGTCGATGACGGTTGAAGCCCGGCAGGGCAATCCTTCGCCGCGCTACTACGGGTTTACAGGCGGCTCGATCAATTCCATGGGGCTGCCGAACCTCGGATATCGCGCCTACGCGGAGTTGATTCCAGAATTGAAACGGTTCGGCAAGCCGGTCGTTGCCAGTGTGGCTGGTCTTTGTGAAGACGATTTCCCGGCCATCGCGCGGGTCATCAATGAGGCCTGCCCCGATCTGATCGAGGTGAATCTTTCCTGCCCGAACATCCCTGGCAAGCCGCAAATCGGCTACGATGCGGAGGCTTCCGAGCGACTCATGAAACGAGTCCGTCCGCTGATCACCGTGCCGATGGGTGTGAAGCTGCCGCCGTATTTTGATCCGGCGCATCACCAGCTCATGGGAGAAGTCATCGGCCGCTGCGGCGTCGATTTTCTGAATCTCATCAACTCCGTCGGCAACGGGCTGGTGGTAAACCCCGAAACTGAAACGGTGGTCATCAAGCCCAAGGGCGGATTCGGCGGACTTGGGGGGGCCATTATCAAACCGGTTGCGTTGGCTAACGTCCGTGCGTTCTACAAGCACTTCAAAGGATCGATGCCGATTATCGGGACCGGCGGTGTCGTGAGCGGGGTCGACGCCTTCGAACACTTGCTCTGTGGTGCCTCGGCCGTTCAGGTGGGCACGGCGTTGGTGGAGGAAGGCGTGCAGGTGTTCGCCAGACTGGAGAAGGAGCTCTCCGCCTGTCTCGAACAACGCGGCTACACATCGGTCGAGGAGTGCAGGGGAAGGTTGAAGGAATTATGACGAGCTGCTCAACAACCCCTGCGTTTCCACCCGCCCACCCCGAAGCGCCGAGACGCTTCGATCCGCGAGCGGCCGCAGGAGCGAAGGAAGAGGAGCGAGCATCGAAGCGATGTGAGAACGAAGCTTGGGAAAAAGTGCGTCTCGACGCAGTTGGGTAGGGTGGGTGAGAGCAGTGGGGTTGTTCAGCAGCTTGAGGTTACTTGCCGAAGGATTTGGACAACAGTCCGAGTTGAAGGGCTCGCCTGAGCAGTTGTGCCACGTTCCGCACGTTTAACCTTCGCATCAGATTAAAACGATGCACCTCCACGGTGCGCACGCTGATCTGCAGCATGTTCGCTATCTCGCGATTCGTGTGGCCCACGGAGACCAGCCGCAAAATGTCCCGTTGTCTGGGAGTTAGCAAATCAAGGTCGGCAGGCTCTTCAATCAGGGCATCGGGCTTCCGTCGCAATGCGGTCTTCATTGTTCCCCACCTTCAATAGCCAGCAATAACTTGAAGCGAGTCTAGCAAAGGTATGAAAGTCTGTAAACGAAACTGCCGATTTATGCAGAGCCGCTTCATCACCTCATGCATCCAGTATAGCAGCCGATAGCCCAGGTTAAAGTTGCTACGTATTTTAACCGAGGTGTAATCCAATGGCACCTCACCCAATAGCCGCCTCCGTGATCCTGGCAGGGACCCTGGTCCGTGCCCATGCCTTTCAACAGCCTTTCCGAACGCTTCTCACCGTGACGGGTGTCGCCCTCGGGGTGGTGGCGGCGGTCGCCATTGCCGCCGCCAATGTCGAAGTGCTCCGTGCTTTTGAGCGGGCCGTGGTGACGGTCGCGGGACCCTCCACGCTGGAAGTGTCGGCCCATGACCTTGGGCTTGATGAAACCGTGTTTGATGTGATCCGACGGGTGCCCGGCGTCGTCAAGGCTTCCCCTTTGATCGAGGAAGCGTTCCTGCTTCGTGACGGCCCGCATGGGCCAGAAAGCGTTCAGGTCTACGGTCTTGATCTCCTCGCTGAAGCCGGGACGCATGGTTTCCGGCTTGAGCGAGGTACGGTCGAGGACGGGCTCGACGATTTGCTGAAGCCTGACACGGTGTACATCGGACGGCAGTTGAGTCAGGAATGGAATCTGCGGCGGGGGAGTACGGTCGAGGCCAGGGCAGGCTCTCGGTTGGTCCGATTGCACGTGGCGGGCGTCGTGGAAGGCACCGACCGGCCTGGCTCCTATTGGAACCGGGTCATACTCATGGATGTGGCCGCGGCGCAGATCGTGTTCGACATGATCGGCCGTCTGGACCGGATCGAACTCGTGACGGCACATGACCGACCGGTGGAGGACATTGCCGTCGCTCTGCGAACCGTGCTGCCCCCTTCAGTCGTTGTGCAACGGCCGTCGCAGCGGACAGCCCAGGTCGAAAACATGGTGGGCGCTTTTCAACTCAACCTTGCTGTCCTCAGTTGGGTCGGGTTATTGATCGGCATGTTCTTGGTGTACAACACCATGAGTTTTTCGGTAGCCCAACGACGGCGCGAGATCGGCATCTACCGTGCCCTCGGCATGACGGAGCGGCGCGTGGCGGGCCTGTTTCTTCTCGAAGCGGGGGGGTTCGGTTTTCTGGGCGGCACTCTGGGTGCACTCGCCGGATTGTGGCTGGCGCGCAGCCTTGTCAGCCTCGTGAGCCGCACGATCAGCGATCTTTACGTGCCGTTGACCTCGGGTGGCTCCTTGGCCGCCTTCGACACGCAGAACCTCGGTTTGCTCGCTCAAGGGATCCTCGTCGGTGTCGTGGTCTCGATGGCAGGTGCCATAGGGCCCAGCCTGGATGCCAGCCGTACGATCACGACGAAGGCGCTTGCACCGGGTGATTATGAACAGTCCGAAGCGGTGCGAAGCGGTCGCTATGCGTGGTGGTGCCTCATCTTGATGGCGCTGGGGATCGTGTGCGCGCTGGGGCCTCCGATCAGAGGACTGCCGCTTCTCGGGTACATCGCGACCCTGTGCCTGTTGGGGGCGTTCGCCTGTCTCTCTCCAGTCTGCATCGCCGCCTTGCGATGGTCGATACAGCGTCACGAACAGACGGCTCCGGCACTGTCGGGCAGTCTCAAGCGCATGGCTGCCGATCACGCGGCGCGGCATCCAGGCCGGAACGCCGTGACAGTCTCGGCGTTGTTGGTCGGGCTCGCCATTATGATCGGCGTCGTCGTCATGGTCCGAAGTTTTCGAGGCACGGTCGAGGCGTGGGTCGATCAAACTGTGATGGCGGATCTGATTGTTGCACCGCCGGCCTGGTTACATGGCAAGCAGGTCGGACACTCGTCCCGGACGTTGCCGGCTTCATGGCTGCCCGCGCTCGCAGCGATCAAGGGGGTGGCGGCGGTCGATACCTATCGGGACGTGCAAGTCGAAATCCAGGGACAGCCCGCAGCGTTGGTGTCTCGTGATTTGCGGCTACATGCGGAGAGAGGACGCTATCTCATGCTCGAAGAGGATTGGTCCACTGTCCTTCGTCGATCGGCCGAGACGGGGGGTGTGGTCGTCTCGGAAGTGTTGGCCAACCGGCTTGGCCTCCACCGGGGTGAAAGAATCACCATCACGACGCCCGCCGGACCGCAGACCGTTCCCGTCGAAGGCATCTTTTACGATTATGCGACCGATGGCGGCAAGGTGGTGATGGAACGAACACTCTACCGCCGACTCTGGAATGATGACCGCATCACGGTGTACGCCCTCTATCTCGATCCGGATGCGGATGGCGAACAGGTCCGGCGTCTCGTCGGCCAAGCGCTTGCCAGTAGGGAGACCGCCATTGCACCGCCGATCATCATCAGCAATCGAGAACTTCGCCGTGAGATCCTGAACATCTTTGACCGCACGTTCGTGCTGACCTATGTGCTGGAGGCCATCGCCGTCTTGGTCGCCGTGCTGGGGATCGTGAACACGCTGATCACGGCGGTACTGGAACGACGGCGTGAGCTCGCGACGCTGCAGGCGATCGGAGCCAGTCGGACTCAGGTCGAGCGGTTGGTCCAGTGGGAGGCGATCTATTTGGGCGCCATCGGCGCGTTGTTAGGCGTATTGGGAGGCCTTGCGCTGGCCTGGGTCCTCATCGCCGTCATCAACAAGCAAGCATTCGGATGGACGATCCGTATGACGGTGCCCTTAGAAGTGCTCATTCAGGCCGTGATGCTGTCGGTGGGAGCTGCATGGATCGCCGGCTACCTGCCGGCCCGCTGGGCCGCACGGCAGCCCGTCGGCGAAGGGTTGCGGGAGGAGTAGCCTGCTCAGAACCAGGCCTGAAACGGCCTCAACAACACGCTCAACACCCGATGCAGCCACTGGCGATTTTCTAATTGTTCATGGGTGAGCTTGGTGGAATGGGTGATGTCCTCCACAAAAATCTCTTCCAGCCGCTTGGCAATCGTCTGATCGTAAAACATCACATTCAACTCATCGTTCATCGCCATGGACCGATTGTCGAAGTTGGCGCTGCCGACTGTTGCCCATGTGCCGTCGATGATCATCATCTTTGTGTGGAGGAGGGCGGGGGCATATTCGTGAAGCTGGATGCCGCCCTCCAGCAGAGGGCCAAACACATCCCGTTGAGACGCTTGCGTCACAAATTCGACTCCGGAGCCTTTCTCCACGCTGGGAATCAGCACGCGGACGCGCACGCCACGCTGTGTGGCCTCCAGTAGGGAACGCGTGAGCTGTTCGCCTGGAAGGAGATAGGGCGTTGAGATCAGAATTGAGCTACGGGCCGAGGAAATTGCCTGCAGAAAAACGCGATACATGGCCTCGTTGCCTTGAAGAGGTGAACTGCGCACCACTTGCGCCCGCACCGGCAGATCTTTGATTTCCACCGGTGGGTATGGAAAATAGTCCTTGCCTCCAAGCAGTGCGCCGGTTGCCTCCCGCCAGTGCTCAACGAAGGCCTCCTGTAGACTTTGAACCACCGGACCCTGCAAGCGCACATTGGTCTCGCGCCAGTGCCCATCGGTCTTCCCATCGCCGTTCCATGTATCGTCCACGCCGTAGCCGCCAGTGAACCCGACCTGTCCGTCCACCACGACAATCCGTCTGTGACTGCGTTTGTTGGTCCGTTGGAGGGTCCAGACACTCAGGGGACGGAAGTCAGGTACGAGCTCGCAGCCCGAGGATTTGAGCGCGTCAATGTATCGTTCGGGTACCCCGTCCGCGCCGTGGGCATCGAGCAGTACCGTCACCCGTACTGCCGCACGACATCGGTCGACGAGGGCCTCGACGATCTCATCGGCCACTTTGCCTTCGTGAAAAATATACGCCTCGAACGTCACTGAAACTCGAGCTGACCGAATGGCCTTGAGCAACGCGGGAAACGTTTGTTCGCCGTTTAGGAGAATGTCCACGCGATTGTCTCCGACGATTGGCGCGCCGGCAAACGCTTCCAAGGATGCCCCGAAAGCCGGATCTTGAATGCTCACGGCGGGAAGTGTGAGAGGAGTCGGGGTCGATGCGCAGCCGGCAAGCCATACGGCCAACAAGAGGAAGCCGCCCATCGAACAGCGGCGTTCCTTAGGGGAAAGGCCCGTCACTACCCGCTCGAGTTTCCGTATGGTAAGGTGACTCACTCCCATTCATTCCCTATTGGAAGAAAGTGAGGCCGCAAAGACAATGACTGCCTTGAGTATTCTCCAGCCTGCGAGCGCTAAGACGTGGATTCCCAAGATCATGCTGGCATGGTATGCGGTCCTGTTCATGGTTCTGGCAATCGCGCCGTCGGATATGAGGATTTGGTGGGGGGCGAACATTCTTCCGCTGACCTTCGTCGCCGTGCTTGTGCTTACCCATCGAGGGTTTCCGTTGTCCAATACCTCCTATGTGTTGATCACGGCTTGGCTGACCCTGCACACCGTGGCCGTCCACTATACCTATCCGAAGGTTCCGCTCGGATTTTGGCTGGATGCCTGGTTCAATTTTCAGCGCAATCATTTCGACAGGATCGTGCATTTCAGCTTCGGATTTTTCATGACGCTGCCACTGGTGGAAATATTTCGACGCCGCTGCAACGTCAAGGGATGGCTGCTGCCATATTTGGTCGTCATGACCGTCCTCGGCTTCAGCGCCTTTTGGGAAATCGTAGAAGCGTGGATTGGCCAGATCGCTCATCCCGATATCGAGAAGGCGATGGTGGGGCATCAGGGAGACGTCTGGGATCCTCAGCGCGATATGGCCTCCGCGTTCTATGGTTCGCTGCTCTACATTGGCTATTTGACGGTCACGCGTACCCTGCATGACAGGACCGCGGAACCATTCTGCGTGACAGAGTCCAATGGTCTCCTCGATGATGCGCAGCCGATGTCGCCGGTGAACGAAAGGTCCTCCGTCGGTTAACGGGATACGGCCATTAGGAACGTGAGAAGCGACAAGAACAGGCCTACCGCGACAAGCAGCGTTAGACGTCGAAGCTTCTTCTCGACGGCGTCGGACCGGTCGGCAAGCCATTCAACCGACTGTTCGACGATTGCCAATCGTCCATCCTCCGTCTTGGCGCTGGCAGGCCTCTCCAACATGGCTTTGACCACTGGCAGTAATTTCGGGAGTTGTTTGATCAAGAGGCTGAAGAATGGATTCATGGCAAGACACTCTCTCGCTATCTGGGAACATGTGTCCGGTCCTCGCCTCTGACAGCCACCTGAGGACTGATCAGTTCGATGGTGAGGACCGGCCCCATCAGCTGCAGTGGACCTTCGAACCGAACAAAGCTCGGCACCTCGTCCGCCAGGATGTAGCAGTCGTAATGGAAGTCGGGCGGGAGCTTGCCGAGCAGGGTGCCGACGAATTTCTTTACAGACCCGATAATCGGTTTAAACGCGTATTGCGAGGCTCTGCGAGACTGCTCACCGATGCGGATCATCTGTTCGCCGACAAAGGCCAGTTCGAGCGCGATCGCCGTCGGCTCGGGAAGGAAGGCGAGGACGTTCACCGTTTCGGTGGCGCCCTTCGGCAGGTTCAACAGCGTCGTGATGAGCATGCCGTTATAGGCGTCTTTCGGCATCTCGATGTCGCCGGTCACTATCTTGTCGGTCCCATGTTCTCCTGACCGGGTCCGAATGTCGTACGAGGAGGTTCCACGATCCACAACGACCTCCATCTGTTCAGGAAACGACGGGCCTCGCTGGGTGAGCTGGTAACGGATCAACGTGAACACCCGTTGTTGTGAGAAGGCGACTTTTTCGTCGTGGAGCGAGCCGTCCTTGAAACGGAACACCAGTCGGCTTTCCGTAACACCACCCTCCTTGACGAGCTGGGTCAGTTCGCCCTGACCGACGATATCACCGGCTGCCGATCGCACGAGCAGGAACCCGTGTGTGAGTCCCTCAGGGAACCGCACGGGGACAGCAGTCGATTCCGCTCCGGTCGGTGTCAGCACGAAGATCGCTAGGAAGAGCCCAGCCAGACGCAGGGTCACACCGGATCTCCGGCCGCGCAACGAAGCGAACCACCGATGGTCATTCACTCAGCAGCTCCGCCAAGGGATGCAGGTCTTCGATGCGTTCGGCAAATACCTTCACCATGCCCATGATGGGAATCGCAAACAAGAGTCCCCACACCCCCCAGAGCCATCCCCAGAACAACAGCGCGACAAAGATGGCCGTCGTATTCATCTTGGTCATCTTGCCGCTCATCCACGTGACAAGAACCACACCGACCAGCGTGGCAATCGCAAGGGAGCTGACGGAGACCAGCACTGCCATGGAGAACGATTCGAATTGCATGATGGCGGCCATGCCCGTGGCGAGCGCTGTAAGCGCTGGTCCCAGATAGGGAATGAAATGCAGGATGCCGGCCGCGACGGCCCAGGCTCCCGCATTGTCCAGGCCGATCCACCGTAAGGCGATCCATGTCAATAGTCCCAGGACGATATTGGCCACCAGGAGGGTCAGCATATAGTGCTGAATCGACCGGTCGATGTCATCCAGAATGCCGGCGGTGATCTTGCGCTTGGAGAGTGACGGTCCGCTGATCCGCATCAGCTTTCGTTTGAAGGTATCGCCGGACAAGAGTAGGAAGACCACGAGCAGCAGCAGCATGACCGTGTCACCAATGAGGCCGAACATGCCCAGCGAACCAGTCCAGAGCCAGTTCACGAGCTTGGATTTTTGCTCTTGGACCACAACCCGAGTCTGAGGCTTTTGCGCGGTATGGCCATTGGCTGCCTGATCGGTGGCCTTTTCCAGTTCCCTGGCAGCCTCCTGGACCCGTGCCATCGTATTACCTTGGCTGGCCATATCCCGAAGTGCGGCCGACAATTTTGCCGTGGCGTCAGGGATCTGATCCAGAATACCCTCAACCTGCGCTCGCAGCGACAAGGTGGCGACCACCATGCCGCCAAGGAGCGCCGCCATGACCAGTGTAGTGCCGGCGACCCGAGGAATTTTGAGGCGTTCCAAAAATCTGACGAGCGGATTTAAGGTCACCGCGAGAATAAGACCGAGGAAGAGCGGAATGAAAAATTTTTGAGCCGAATACAAGGCAAAAATTGTCGCGACGGTCGCAAGAATGATGTCCGTCATGCCTCGTGAATCAGAAGGGATGTGGGCTGTCGCAGGGTCCGGCGAGTCAGGCGCAAAAGAGGAAGTCGTGCGTTCTTTGGTCTGCATGCAGGCGTGTCCGAGCCGGACCCAACATCCTTTCATTCATGACAACACAGCCCCAGGGAAGCCCCTACTAGGAGAAGTCCTTGTTAGCGTCGATCAGAAGAACGGGGAGGAGGGGGGCGGGTGAGCGATAAGACCGGTGGATGGCAAGGGATGTTGAGAAACGTTCGGGCGAAGGCGGTTGAAACGTCTTAGGATCGGACGCCGAGGATCTCGGTTGGCTGCACTCCCTGATAGTCGACTTCAATGGTGAAGCCGAGATCGCGGATCATGCCCCAGACTTCCGGCGCCGGGGCGCCGGGCGTGGTGAGGTATCCGTTGACGAACACGGAGTCTGCCGGATAGAGCGCCAATGGTTGTAAGCTGCGCAGGTTATGTTCGCGCCCGCCGGCAATGCGAATTTCCGTTCGCGGATGAAGGAAGCGGAAGAGGCACAACACTTTCAGGCAGCGCTGGGGGGTGAGGTGATCGCAGCCTTCCAAGGGAGTGCCGGCGACCGGATGCAGGGTGTTTATGGGAATGGAGTCAGGCTTGACCTCGCGCAATGCCATACCAAGATCGATGAGATCGTCGTCGGCTTCACCCATGCCGACAATCCCTCCGGAACAGATTTCCAGTCCGGCGGCACGGGCATTTCGAATGGTCGCAAGACGATCCTTGAAGGTATGCGTCGTACAGATCGACCCGTGGAAGGCCTCACTCGTATTCAAATTGTGGTTGATACGATCAACCCCCGCGACCTTGAGCCGCTTGGCCTGTGCCTCGTTCATGAGGCCCAGCGAACAGCAAATCTGAATAGGCAGTTCCTGCTTGATAGCCCGAACCGCCCCGGCAATCTCGTCGATCTCGCGATCCAACGGGCTGCGACCGCTGATCACAATACAGTACCGTTGGGCCTTCGACGCAGCGGCTTGTCGCGCCCCTTCGATCATCTGACGCTGCGGCAACAGGTTGTACCGTTCAATCGCTGCGGTCGAGACGGCAGACTGTGAGCAGTAATGGCAATCTTCCTGGCAGGCCCCGCTTTTGGCGTTCTGCAACATCTGAAGGCGCACCGTCTTCCCGAAGTACCGGGAGCGTACGGAAAAAGCGGCGTGCAGAAGGGCGAGCAGGTCTTCATCGGGCGCTGCCAGAACGTCACGGCATTCTCCTCGGGTCAGAATCTCGTCATTCAGCGCTTTTCTGGTGAACACCGCATAATCCGTCATCTCATTTCCTCTGATGGAGTTCGTCATTGACTTCGCCGGCAGGAGGGTGGTGCCTTGCTGGCCAGCGTTGGGCGAAAACTACACGGTTTCGAACGGAGAAGCAATGCCTTGGTAGGGAACGTTGCGGCCGGCGGTCGAAGCGCTGTCCCGTCCGGCCGCGGAACCGCCTTCCAGCCAGGGAAGCGCGACGAACGTATTCCAGTTGCCGCATCGGCGGCACCGTCCGGACCATTCCGTGGTCTCTTGCTGACAAGCAGTGCAGACATAGGGAACGACGACGCGTTTCTTGAACTGCAGGGCTTTCTTGAGTTCGACGACTGCCTGTTCCATGTGCTGTTTGCGGAGAAAGAGGTTCGCCATGATCTTATGATAGTCGACCAGCTGATCTTGAGGACCCTCGACCGTCGACAGGATATCAAAGGCTTCGTCGACCATTTCCAACCGGTAGTAGAGTTTACCCAGATAGAACTGAAGGACGGCGTTGTGCGGATCCTGCTGCAACGCCTCCTGATAAATGCGGATGATTTCGCTCGGCTCACCCTGCTCCAAAAATAACTCCTCGAGCCGGTGCAAGATGATGACATTGTGGGTCTTCGCGTATACTTTCTTGAGGATCTCGACAGCGTCTTTGGTCTTGCCTTCCCGGATCAGCACTTCACCCAAGCCGATGTAGGCTGGGAGAAACGTCCGGTCTTTTTTGATGGCGCCGCGAAAATACCGCCGGGCCTTGTCGGCGTGGCTGCGCTCCAGCAACTGGCGGCCGACCTCGTACATGCAGCCGGTAAGCAACTGAGCTTCCGCACGTCGTTCCGCTTCCGGCAGGTTGGCCTTGGCCATGCGATGCTGAATCTCCAGCGCATCGCTCCATTTTTCCAGACGGATCAGTAGATCGCGCCTTCTGGTCAGGCCCGTCAGATTGTCGGGCTCGATTCTCAGGATCTTTTGCAGTGTCTGGAGTGCGTCCTCGTAGCGTTTGGCTCCCTCGAGGTCCTTTGACAATTCCAGCAAGATCTCGATGTTCCGGTCGTCGATGCGCTGGGCGTTCTGATGCAACCGGATGGCTTCCGCATAGTTGCTCTCGGACCGATAGATATTCCCCAGCCAGAGCAGCGAGTCCACGCGGTTCGGATCGATGGAGAGTGCCCTTTCAAACAGTCCCACGGCGTCGCTCGTCCGCTTCGACATGAAGGCATGGGTGCCGTCGCGATGCAGCGCGTCCACCTTTTCCTTCCGGCGTTGGAGCCGCGTGCTGCGCCAGGTGCCGATCACGTGCACGGTTTGCCGCATGCCGACGGCCAGGGCGACCAGCACCGCGCCGACCGCCATCGAAAAGACCACCAGGGTCACGACACTCAATTCAAATTGTGTGGACGGGCCGGTGTGGACGGTAATGGTGCCAGGATTGAGTTCTCTGAAATAGCTGTAGACAAAGATGCCGGCACTGACGAGAAAAATCGTGGTGAGCAGCCTGAGCATGGCGCTACGCTCGTTTGGCGGTGTGTGCTCTCGTTCGGGGAACCGGCTTCGACGCGGCGCTCGTCGGCGAACCGTGGCCTGGGATCGATATACGCCGTCCATCCGCCCACAGCCGTTCCAACCCGTAATGATGGCGGGCATCCTGGCGGAAAATATGGACGACGACGTCGCCGAAATCCATGAGGACCCACTGCGACGACGCCTTTCCTTCGATGCTCAACGCACCGGGACCCGATTGGGACAGCACGCCGTCGACATGGTCGGCGATCGCCCTCGTTTGCCGGTCAGAGTCGGCAGAGCCCAACACCAGGTAGTCAGCGACGGAGGTCAGTTTCGCAACCTGGAGGATGAGGACGTCCGTGGCCTTCTTGTCGAGCATGGCCCTCGCAATCGCGAGGGCTGTGGCCTTCGATGTTCGTGCGATCAGCGTCCTCTTACTTAGTAGATATGATGTTGAAGTATATAGGATTCCACTGCAGGCGGCAACAGATTACCCGTGGGGACTCCCTGTGCGAGCTTTGCACGGATGTCGGAGGCCGAGACATCGCTCGGAGTCAGTCGGAGGCAGGTCAACGACTGGGAGCCGATCGAGACTTCGAGCCGGGCCGTCCGTCCTGAATCCAAATCCGTCAACGAAGCTTGGGAGAGGCGGGGGGTCAGCGGCATGGCGGAAAGTGTCTGAAAAGACAGGCCAGGCCGGGAAAGGACCACAAAGGAACAGAGGGTCAGCAGCGTCTCTGGGTCCCGCCATGTGGGCAGTTCCAGAAACGCGTCCAGTCCGATCAGGAAGTAGAGCCGAGTCTCCTTGCCATATTCCGTCTGTAAGAGGCGAACGGTATCGATCGAATAGGATTTTCCTGCTCGGCGCACCTCGACATCGGAGAGCGCCAGCAGCGGGTCCGAGGCAATGGCCAGACGGACCATTTCATAGCGGTGCCTGGCAGGGGCGAGACCCTCTTGAGGCTTGTGCGGAGGATCGCCGGTTGGAATCAAGACCACGCGATCGAGCTCGAGCGCGTCACGCGTCTCGCGTGCGATCGCCAGATGGCCATTGTGAATGGGATTAAATGTTCCACCCAATAAGCCGACGCGCGACGACACGCACACCTCACAATCGGGGCGGCTCAAAGGATGACGAGATTATCGCGATGAATGACTTCCTCGTACTCCTGCGGGCCGAGGCGTTGTTGAATCTCGGTCGTCTTCAGGCCCTTGATCTTCATCAAGGTGTCTGACGAGCAATTCACCAGTCCTTTGGCGAATTCTTTGCCGTCGGGATCCAGACAGCTGATCGGATCACCTGCTTCGAACGAGCCGGTCACCGTCACAATACCGGATGCCAGCAAACTCTTGCCCCGTTTGGTCAATGCGTCGACGGCTCCCTGGTCCAGAGAGATCGCGCCACGCGCCCTCAAGGTATAGCCGATCCAATGTTTGCGGCTGGTCATCCGTCTGGATTTTGCAAGAAACAGGCTGCCGCCCGGATCGCCGGAAAGGATTTTCGGCAACAGGCCTGGGGTCTGGCCGTTTACAATCAGCGTCGCGACTCCGTATTCACCGACTTTCTTGGCCGCGCGCACTTTCGTGGCCATGCCACCCGTGGCACCAAACGTATTCGAGACGCCGGCGCGCCGCTCGATGTCCTCGGTGATCTCCGTGATCAGGGGAATGAGCTCAGCGGACGGATGTTTTCGGGGATCTTCCGTAAACAGGCCGTCAATGTCGGACAAAATGACCAGGAGGTCGGCGTCGACCAGGTGCGCGACTTCGGCGGCCAGCGTATCGTTGTCGCCGACCCGGATTTCATCGACGGCCACCGTATCGTTCTCATTGATGATGGGAACGACCTGGAATTCGATCAGCGCGGCCAGGGTATGCCGGGCGTTGAGGAATCGCCGCCGATCGGCCAAGTCCTGGTGAGTGAGGAGAATCTGTGCCACCTTGGTACCCAGACGCTCAAAGGACTTTTCATAGGCCCACATTAACCGGCTTTGCCCGACGGCCGCTGCCGCCTGCTTCACCGGCAGACTCTTGGGGTACTCCTTGAGGGAAAGCTTCTTGATGCCTGACACGATCGCACCGGACGAGACGACCAGCACTTCCCGTCCGTCTGATCGAAGCGCAGCCAGGTCTTCTGCCAAGCGGTCGATGCGTTCCGGTTCAAGACCGGCCTCACGGGAGGAGACCAGGCTACTCCCGATTTTCACGACGACCCGTTTCGCCTGCTTTAAGACTTCGTCGCGCATGCCGCTGCCCGAAGGTGTTCGACGCGTTGACCGACGAACGTCACCAGTTCTGTCAGCCCTGCCCTGGTGGCCGAGGACACCGGGAGACAAGAAATCTTGCGGCGCCGACAGAACGCTTGAAGCGCATTCAGGCGCTCACCGTCCCCCACGGCATCGATCTTGGTGGGGACGACGGCAAACGGTCGTTTGGCGATCAGAGGATTGTAGGCCGCCAGTTCCTGCCGCATGATGTCAAAACTTGCGACCGGATCTTCCACCGCCCATTCTGACACATCGATCAGATGGAGCAGCAGCGATGTGCGTTCAATGTGGCGGAGAAATTGAATCCCCAGTCCTTTGCCCTCGTGCGCGCCTTCAATCAACCCCGGGATATCGGCGACGACGAAGCTGTGATCTTCGCCGTACCGCACAACTCCAAGATTCGGCACGAGCGTCGTAAACGGATAGTCCGCGATCTTTGGCCGCGCGGCGGAGATTGCCGCGATCAAGGTCGATTTGCCCGCATTCGGAAATCCGATGAGGCCGACGTCCGCGAGCAATTTGAGCTCCAGCCGGAGCTCGTGCTCCTCCCCCGCCGTGCCATGCTCGAAGTGGGTTGGCACGCGGTTCGTCGACGTGGCGAAATGGCTGTTGCCTCGGCCGCCTTTCCCTCCGTGAGCAACGGTGAATGTGTCTCCGTCCGCCACCAAGTCCGCGAGGATGTGCCCTGTATGAAGTTCGTAGATGACGGTACCGACGGGCAAGAGGACCTGGACGGATTTTCCTCTCCGTCCGGTGCAATTCGATCCGCCTCCGGCCTTTCCGTCCTCCGCCTCGTAATGTCGTTGGTAGCGAAGATCGAGCAGGGTGGTCAAGCGTTGGGATGCCGTGAAGATGACGTCTCCACCATTGCCACCATCGCCCCCGTCCGGCCCCCCACGAGGCACGAACATCTCGCGTCGGAAGCTGCAGCTGCCGTCGCCGCCGCGGCCGGCCTTGACCGTAATGGAGACTTCGTCGACAAACATCGGGCTACCAAAGCGTTGGCCGCCATGGCGCGAGGTGTTCCCGCCATGGCAGCACACGCATACCGTTCAAAAACTGCGTGGTGACTCAGGAGAAAGAAAGACCGGTAGTTAAGAGGCCGCGGGCACGGGGTAGACGCTGACCTTCTGTCGCGCGCGTCCGCCCTCGAACTTGACGACCCCCGTTACGCGGGCGAAGAGAGTGTGGTCCTTGCCGAGGCCGACATTGAAACCGGGGAAGAACTTGGTCCCTCGCTGGCGCACAATGATGGCGCCCGCCTTGACGGTTTCACCGCCGTACGCTTTCACGCCGAGGTATTGCGGATTGCTGTCCCGCCCGTTTCTTGATGATCCGCCGCCTTTATTTGTTGCCATGACCGTCCTTGCTTACGCCGTTTCGATGCCCGTGATCCGCAATTTCGTGAAGCCCTGACGGTGGCCCTTTGTCCGTCGGTAGTTCTTGCGCCGCTGCTTCTTGAAGACCATGATCGACCGTGTCCGGCCCTGGTCAATGATCTCCGCCGTGACCCTGGCGCCCTTGACCAGCGGTTGGCCGACCTGGATACCCTTGTCGCCATGCACCAGTCGCACGTCGCTCAGTTCCACCTGGCCGCCGACATCGCCGGGGAGACTTTCCACCTGAAGGAGGGAGCCGTTCTCGACCCGATACTGCTTTCCGCCTGTTTCCACGATGGCATACATGAATGCTTCCTCCGTGACAGAACGTCGTTATGTATCACAGTGATTTCAAAGGTGTCAAGAAAGGATCGATGGGGATCGGCATGCAGAATCCCCCCTGTTGGTAGGCTGTTTTTCCACGCAATACACGGGTAAATTAAAACCTATGAAGCCTGTACGCCGCGCAACCCCGTCTGCCAAATTTGTGGTCAGGCCGTTTCGCCGCATCCCGACCTGGTACAGCTCCTATTACATGAGTGGAAGCGTCATTGGGAAAGGTGTTGTGAAGAATCTGAGCCGCACGGGGTTACGCGTGTTGGGGGATCACTCTTTGACGCCGGGTACGGAGGTATCCGTGCGGCTTAGTATCGGAGAGACGGATCCGCCATTGGAGATTTCCCGCGCATCGGTCCGCTGGGCGGACCAATACGAGTTCGGATTGCGGATCGAACACGTGACGGCCGATACGGCCCATCGTCTTGCCGATCTCATCACTGCTGACATCCGCGTCCGCCCGCACAGCAAGCAATAACACCGAGCTCAACATCTCCGCGGCTCGTTTGCTTGACGCTTCTTCAAAACCGCTGCTATAGTCCGCTTCATCATGGAGCCGCAAGGAAAAATCTGGATGGACGGTTCGTTCGTCGACTGGGCGGATGCGAACGTGCACGTCCTGACGCACTCTCTGCATTACGGCCTTGCCGCGTTCGAGGGGCTGCGATGCTATAAGGGAAAGTCCGGATCGGCGATCTTCAAGCTGCAAGAACATGTGGATCGATTGTTTGAGTCGGCCCACATCGGCATGATGACGATTCCCTACGAAAAAAAACAGGTCGCGGAAGCGATTGTGGAGACGGTGCGGATCAACAAGCTGGACGCCTGCTATATTCGCCCGCTGGTCTATATCGGGTATGGTGCCATGGGTGTCTATCCCGGCGACAATCCGATCAAGCTGGCGATTGCCGCTTGGAAATGGGGATCCTATCTGGGCGACGATGCACTTGCGAACGGGATGCGGGCCTGTGTCTCGTCATTTACGCGTCACCATGTCAACGTCTCGATGACGAGAGGGAAAATATCCGGCTATTACGTCAATTCCATCTTGGCCAAACGGGAAGCGAAGGCGAATGGCTACGATGAAGCCATCTTGCTGGATCCCGAGGGATACGTCTCGGAAGGCACGGGTGAAAATATTTTCATCGTGCGAAGGGGTGCTCTGAAGACGACTCCCCTGACATCAATTTTGGAAGGGATTACCCGAAATGCCGTGATCGAGCTTGCCCGTGCACAAGGGATAGTGGTACTCGAGGAGCGGTTCACACGCGACGAGATGTACATTGCCGATGAAGTGTTCGTGACGGGCACGGCTGCTGAATTGACTCCCGTCAGAGAAATCGACAAGCGCCGGATCGGAACCGGCAAGCCGGGTCCCGTCACGGCTGCCCTGCAGAAGCAGTTTTTTGCCATCGTGCGCGGAGAAGAACCTTCGCACGCCTCCTGGCTCACCCGCGTCTAACGAGACGCTGAAAAACCGACCCCAGCCGCGCCGGGACGCGGCCTTACCCCGAAGCTGCAACGTACATCAAACCGTACGCGTCGGGCGTTCGCTCGCTGCGGCCTTGCTGACAGCTTTTCTTGAGCGTCCTGAGTGTTGCTTCGTTTGACTAATGGGCAGCGGCGGGATCGCCGGAGGGATGCGACTCGGATGCCGGCTTCTCGGCCGGAGCAGCCGGAGCTGGTTGCGACGTCTCCTTTTTCTTGAGGTCGATTACCGTCGAGGAGAACGTCCGTTCTTTTGCCAAAATGGCGAGGCTCAGCGAGGTCACCATGAACACGACGGCGACGATGACGGTAAACTTGCTGAGAAAGTTCGCCGGCCCCCGGCTTCCGAATACCGTCTGACTGGAGCCGCCAAAGGCCGCGCCGATTTCCGCGCCTTTCCCCGATTGGAGGAGAATGGCGCCGATCATGAGGAAGCAAGCGATGATGTGAATGATGATGACCAGTGTGTGCATGAGTCAGTGTACCGATCTGTTCTTTGCAGCGAGCGCGATTGTAGCAAAGGAGTCCGTCTTGAGACAAGCCCCGCCGACGAGCGCGCCGTCGATATCCGATTCGCTGAGAAGTGACTCTGCATTCTGTGGCGTGACGCTGCCTCCGTAGAGAATTCTCATGCGTTCCGCTGCACCGCTGCTCCACCGGGCCGCGATGCAGGCACGGATGGCGCGATGGACTGCAACCGCCTGTCCCGTAGTGGCTGCATGGCCAGTGCCGATGGCCCAGACTGGTTCGTAGGCGACCGTGACGGCGTCCAACTCATGGGAACTCAACTCTGCCAGTCCTGCCGAGACTTGGCCGGTGACTACCGGTTCGGTGCGTCCGGATTGACGCTGGTCCAGCGATTCCCCCACGCAGAGGATCGGGCGAAGTCCGTTCGCCAACGCCGAGCGGACTTTTTTGTGGATGTCCATGTCCAGCTCACCGAACAACGTCCGCCGTTCTGAATGGCCGACGATCACATAGGTGCAGCCGAGGTCGCGAAGCATCGGCCCAGAAATCTCGCCGGTAAATGCGCCCTGGTGTTCCCAATGGACATTCTGCGCACCGAGCACAAGGTGAGAGGCGGAACCCAAGGCGGTCCGAACCGACTCCAGTGCCGTAAACGGGGGCGCAAGGACGATCTCCACGGCGGGATCTTGGGGAAGGAGACCTGCCAATTCCCGAACAAAACGGGCGGCCTCGGAGGCCGTTTTGTTCATCTTCCAGTTGCCGACAATGAG
>DASVBB010000224.1:0-8785 GCA_036376045.1 Nitrospira sp. | reverse complement strand
ATCGCGTGGCCTCGAGTCGAAGGTTCTGGCGCACGAGGGATTCGAGTTGAAGCTGATTAGCGCGAAGCCGGTCATGGGCAGAGGGCCTCTCGAGGTTCTGAGAGGGTTGTGCGCAATGCCTGTGAGTCTTTGGCAATGCCGAAGGATTTTGCGGCAAAGACGCGCTGACCTCGTGATCGGGGTGGGAGGGTATACCAGCCCGATGATGGTCATGGCGGCAGCGCTGACAGGTGTCCCGCGTGTCATCCTTGAACCCAACGCGCACCCCGGACTTGCAAACAAAGCGGTTGGCCCATTCGCCCAACGGGTGTTCCTGGCATTCTCGTCGGCTGCCGCCGCCTTTCGTTCCGACAGGATCCGAGTCGTCGGCACGCCGATTCGGAGAGATTTCCTGACCAAAGTACTTTCACCCGCAGGCACAAAGGCCTCAGACCGTCAGCATGTCCTTATCTTCGGAGGAAGTCAGGGAGCCAGGGCGATCAACAGCGCAGCGATTGAAGGGTTGCCCGCGTTATTGAAACAACGGCCGTCGATCACCGTGACGCACCAGACCGGTGAATTGGATCATGCCCGAGTCAGCGACGCGTACCGGCAAGCCGGCGTGTCTGTCGAGGCGGTGCCGTTTTTGTATGACATGCCGGCGGTGATCAGCGCGGCGGATGTGGTCGTGGCTCGGGCTGGAGCGATGACGGTGGCTGAACTGACGGCGTGTGGCAAGCCGGCCATCCTGATCCCATTGCCCACCGCGATCTACGACCATCAGGCCAAGAATGCCAAAGTCATGGCGGACGCCGGTGCCGCAGTGGTCCTCCCTCAGGCTGAACTCAGCGGTCACAAATTGGTGCAAGAACTGGCGTCAATCCTCGACGAGCCGAACAGGATGCGAGCAATGAGTGCTGCGAGTCTGAGCTTGAGACGAATGGATGCGGCCGAAGCAATCGTCCGTGAATGCTATGCACTCATAGGAGATCAGCATGATGTCAACCATTCTCTTGGAGCGGCAGGAATCTAATGGTGCCGGGGCACGCAACGGAGTTTCCCAAACACAACCAACAGGAGGGCTGAGGCGCACGTCGATGTTTCGTAAGACGCAACACATTCATCTGGTCGGTATCGGGGGGGCAGGCATGAGCGGCATCGCCGAGGTGTTGCTGACTCTCGGATACAAGGTGAGCGGCTCCGACTTGCAGGCCTCTGATACGACGCGCCGGCTGGAAGAATTGGGCGGACGCATTTGTATCGGCCATCAGGCAACGAATATCGGGGAGTCGCAGGTGGTGGTCATCTCCTCCGCCGTGTCGACGCAGAATCCTGAAGTGCTCGCCGCCAAGGCAAAACAGATTCCCGTGATTCCTCGCGCAGAAATGCTGGCCGAGCTCATGCGCCTGAAATTCGGCGTCGCCATTGCTGGGGCGCACGGGAAAACCACGACGACATCGATGGTCGCCAATATCCTGGCGCAGGGCGGATTGGACCCGACGATGGTCATCGGCGGCAAGGTGAATGCGCTCGGAAGCCATGCGAGGTTGGGACGGGGAGAGCTTCTAGTAGCGGAAGCCGATGAGAGCGACGGATCGTTTTTGAGACTCTCCCCCACGATCGTCGCAGTGACCAATCTCGACCGTGAGCATCTGGATCATTACGGCAGCATGGAGCGGATCTACGACAGCTTCCTGGAATTCATCAATAAGGTGCCGTTTTACGGGTTGGCAGTGCTCTGTGCCGATGATGACCGGCTCCGAGCCCTGTTCCCTAAAATCGTCAAGCGCTACTACACGTACGGCTTGTCCGAGCCCGGCGGCATTGCCCCGGATTTTCGAGCGACCGAGATCGTTGCGAAACAAGGCGGGTCGGAATTCCGTGCATTCTTCCGCGGGAAGAACCTCGGACCTTTCCGACTCTCAGTACCGGGCGTCCACAACGTATCGAATGCGTTGGCGGCGATCGCCATCGGGGTGGAATTGGATGTACCGGTCGATCTCATTCGGAAGGCGCTGGCAGCGTTCACGGGTGTGGAGCGACGCTTCCATCTTCGAGGGGAAACGAACGGCATCATGGTCGTCGACGACTACGGGCACCATCCCACGGAAATACGTGCGACTCTGGCGGCTGCGAAGCAAGGCTGGCCCGATCGGCGACTGATCGTGCTGTTTCAGCCGCATCGCTACACCAGAACCCGAGACCTGCTCGAGGAATTCTCTCAAGCCTTTGGAGATGCGGACCATCTTTTCTTGACCGAAATCTACGCGGCCAGCGAAGCGCCCATTCCCGGTGTGTCGGGTGCCAAGTTGGCAGACGCGATTCGTGCCGTAGGTCGACCGACCGTCACGTTCATAGAACAGAAGGACCAGCTTGTGGAAGCGGTGCACCCTCAGTTGAAAGCGGGGGATCTAGTGCTGACCATGGGCGCAGGTGATATTTGGAAGACCGGGCCCGCGCTGCTGGCGAAGCTGACGCCCGTCTCATGAGGCGATGAAGGTTGATAAACACCGAACGAGTGACAGACGTGCCGGATCCCGATTCGACAGGACGCGGTTGGAGCGAGCGGTGGCGGGACTCCGCGGCCGCGTTACGTTCGGGGCGGCGTTACGGGCCTACACATCTTTCAGGATCGGCGGGCCTGCCGATGCGCTGGTCGAGCCAGCGGATGTGGACGACGTGCGCCGATTGGTGGTGCAGGCGCGCAAAGCCAACGTTCCGCTGTTTGTGGTCGGGGGCACGAATCTCCTCATTCGGGACGGCGGCATCCGCGGGATCGTGGTCAGTCTCGCCAAGCTTCGCGCGATTCATGAGGAGCCGGGGGCTGTGCTCTATGCCGAGGGAGGGGTCGGAATGCCGACGCTCATCGGCTACGCGATCCGTCGGTCATTGGCCGGTTTGGAATGGGCAGCCGGCATCCCGGGAACGGTCGGAGGGTGTCTCGTGATGAATGCCGGAACACGGCTTGGGGAAATGAAGGATGCCGTGAAGGCCGTTCGGCTCGTCACGACGAACGGCAACGTCCGTGATCTGCCGGCGGCATCGATTCCTTTCCAGTACCGGCGCGCCTGCCTGCCCAAAGGCATTGTGGTCGGGGTCTGGCTTCAATTGCGGGAAGGCCTTCGGGCGGACATTGCCAGAATTGTCAAAGACTATCTCCATTACAGGAAGGAGACGCAGCCGCTCGCGATGCCCAGTGCCGGTTGTGTGTTCAAGAACCCTCCGGATGATTCTGCCGGTCGCCTGCTCGAAGCGGCCGGGTTAAAGGGCCTGCGTGTCGGCGATGCCGAAGTGTCGACCAAGCACGGGAACTTCATCGTCAATCGAGGAGATGCGACTGCCGATGACGTGATCCACCTGATTCAAAAAGTACGACGCGTGATTCGGCAAAAGGCCGGTGTCCGGCTCGAGCTCGAACTCAAGATCGTCGGTGAGGCATAAGGAAATGACCGGAAGACCATTGGTCACTCAGGCTCGAATCGGAGTGTTGATGGGCGGACAGTCGTCGGAACGCGAAGTGTCGCTGCGGACCGGTGCTGCCGTCCATCGAGCGCTTTGCCGTCGGGGATATGACGCGATCACGATTGACGTTGGCCCGACATTGAGCCGTGAGCTTCAGGATCAGAAAATCGCACTCGCGTTTCTGGCCTTGCATGGCCCTGGAGGAGAGGACGGCTCGATTCAGGGATTCCTCGAAACATTGGGCATCCCCTACACGGGCTCCGGTGTTCATGCGAGCGCGGTCGGGATGCACAAGGTGACGACGAAAATCGTTCTTGCGGCGCATGGAATTCCTGTGCCCGGAGGGCTGGTCATCAAACGGGGTGAACGGATGTCGAGTGCGTTGGCCTTGCGGTCGGCCAAACTACGATGGCCCGTCGTGGTAAAGCCGGCATCAGAGGGATCTACGATCGGCGTGACGATTGTGAAAAAGCCAGCTCAGTGGCAGGAGGCCTTGACCCTGGCGCATCGGTACGATCGGGACGCGATGGTGGAAGCCTACATTCCAGGCCATGAGGTCACCGTCTCGCTGCTCGGCCGGCGGGACGAGCCTCCGATGGCTCTTCCGGCAGTCGAGATCGTGGCGCCAAACGGGTTTTACGACTTCTCGGCGAAATATGAAAAAGGAAAGACGCGCTATCTCTGTCCGGCACCGCTCCCATCCGCCGTCACGAAGCAGATTCGAAATCTCGCGCTCCGGACGTACGTGCTGCTGGGTTGTACCGGTGCGGCCCGGGTGGATTTTCGTATCACGCCGCGCGGGCGTCCGTACGTGCTCGAAATCAACACCGCCCCAGGCATGACGGAGACCAGCCTCCTGCCGATGGCGGCTGCTCAGGCGGGCATCGACTATGAGGAGCTGACCGAACGGATTCTGGAATCCGCCGTAGCCAGGATGCAGAACACGGGGCACGCCGCATGAAAAACCCCTTTCGGAGACAACCAGCGAAGGCGGCCGGCTGCCGCAGCAATCAGTGGAAGGGGGCACGAGCGGTTCAGTCCAGAGACCGAACGGCGCGAGCCCGCCGGTCCCAACTGGCGGCGAAATGGCGAAAGGCCTTGCATGTTTCCAGCTGGTTGATTGGAGCGACGGTGGTGTGCTGGGGGGGACTTCTGCTGGTCCATCAGCTGGGTCCGGTGGTTCAGCGCGGCCTGGAGATCAGAGAGGTCTCCGTTGAAGGACTGCGTCAGGTGACCAAAGAGGAAGTGCTGACCCGGTTGGCCCTCAGGAAGGGGATCGCCCAGCATCAAGTGAGTCTGACCTATCTTGCCGAACGGGTACGGACCCATCCGTGGATCAAGGAAGCCACAGTCGAGCGGCTTCCACTGCATGCCTTACGGGTCACGATCGTTGAACGAAAACCGGCCGCCATCGCCCGTGTCGGGTCCGAACAAGTCTTGACCGATGCGGAGGGTGTCGTGCTAGCCCGCCTTGGCGTGCAGGATCAGACGAGCTTGCCGCTCTTACTCGGCGTCGACGGCAAACTGTTGGCACAAGGAGACCTCCGGTTGAAGCAGCGGATTCAGTCCTCGATCGAGTTGGCCAAAGGGATGGGCGAATCTCTGGACGGCCGTATCGAGATCGATATCAGCCATCCCGTCAATCTGGTCGCCTCGGCGAAGGGTGTGAAGTTTCATTTCGGAAACGAAGCGCTCAAGGAGCAATGGGAGCGGTTCATGAAGGTGAGAGCGGCCTTTCGGATGCCGGCGTTCGACGGCCGAAAGTCCGAGGGACACGATGTCGATTTGCGATACGACAACCGGGTGATTGTGCGGGAGAGGGGGTGAGGCTGTGGCGAAACGAGAGCAAATTCTCGTGGGGTTGGATATCGGCACCACGAAGATCTGCGCCATTGTGTCGGAGGTCACCGAGGAGGGCGCCCTCAACATTATCGGCGTCGGCTCCAGCCCGTCTCGCGGTCTTCGCAAAGGGGTGGTCGTCGATATCGAGAGCACGGTTGAATCGATCAAGAAGGCCGTCGAGGAAGCGGAACTGATGGCCGCCGTGCAAATCAATTCGGTGTATACCGGAATCGCCGGCAGCCACATCTCAGCCGAAAATTGCAAAGGGGTTGTCGCGCTCAAGAAGTCTGAAGTCACCCGCGATGACATTCACCGGGCCATTGAAAGCGCACGGACGCTCGCTGTCATCCCGCATGAACGCCGCATCCTTCATGTCCTGCCACGGGAATTCATGGTGGATGGACAGGAAGGAGTCAGAGAGCCGTTGGGGCTGTCCGGCAATCGTTTGGAAGTGAACGTGCACGTGATCACGGGTGCTGTCACCTCTGCACAGAACATCATCAAGAGTGTCAATCGCGCTGGGCTCGATGTGGTCGACATTATCTTGCAGCCGCTGGCCTCCAGCGAGGCCGTCCTCAGCCAGGAGGAGCGCGATCTGGGCGTGGCAATGGTGGATCTGGGAGGCGGCACCACCGACTTGGCCATCTACCTGGATGGAAGCATTCGACATTCAGCGGTGCTGCCGATCGGCGGCCAGAACCTGACCAAAGATCTCGCGATCGGGCTGCTGACCTCGCAAACGGAAGCCGAAAAAATCAAGGTGCAGCATGGCGTGACCAGGACCGATCTGGTGCAAGGCCATGAGACCGTGGAGGTGCTCTCGGTTGGAGATCGTCCGGCCCGCACGTTTTCGCGGCGCGACATCGCCGAGATTCTGGAGCCCCGCGTGGAAGAAATGTTCGAGTTGGTCCGGCGCGAGATTACCCGAGCCGGGTATGAGGGCATGCTGGGGGCGGGCGTCGTCGTCACCGGAGGAACCTCCTTGTTGGAAGGCATGCCCGACGCGGCGGAACACGTCCTGAACCTTCCTGCTCGGAGAGGGACACCCGGCGGCATCGGAGGTCTTCGCGACATCGTCAGCAACCCCATGCACGCGACCGGAGTGGGGTTGCTGCTTCATGCGCGGCGCCACACGGAAGAAACCGCCACAGCCGGACTCAGAAGCGGGAGACCGATCGGCCGAATGTTGGATCGAATGAAGTCGTGGATGTTCGAGTTCTTCTAACTTAACCGGCGCGCGGCGTCGCCTCGCGCCAAGGGAGGTGTCCTGATGTTCTCATTTCAAGAAGATTGTCTGTCGCCCGTCCGCATCAAAGTCATCGGTGTGGGTGGTGCGGGATGCAATGCCGTGAATACGATGATTACGTCAGGTTTAGCCCGTGTCGATTTCATCGCGGCGAACACGGACCTCCAGGCCTTGGATCGCTCGCGCGCGGCGTACAAGGTTCAACTTGGCCCGGAGAGAACGAGGGGATTAGGGGCGGGAGCGAGGCCCGAAATCGGGAAAGAATCGGCGCTCGAGAGCAAGGACCAGATCCGGGAATGCCTTGACGGTGCCGACATGGTTTTTGTCACGGCGGGTATGGGAGGCGGCACAGGAACCGGTGCGGCCCCGATCGTGGCCAGCATTGCCCGTGAGCTGGGGATCCTGACCGTCGGGGTCGTGACGAAGCCGTTTTCGTATGAAGGCCATCGGCGAATGACTCATGCCGACGAAGGGATCAGAGATCTCAGACGCCATGTGGACACACTGTTAGTGATTCCGAATCAGCGTCTGCTCGGCATCGTGGATAAAGCCACGCCGCTGCTTGAAGCATTCAAGGTTGCCGACGACGTGTTACGCCAGGCGATCCAAGGGATTGCGGATGTCATCACGACGACGGGGCATGTGAACGTCGACTTTGCCGACGTGCGCACGGTGATGTCTCACACCGGCCGAGCGGTGATGGGCATGGGAGTCTCGCGGGGAACCAATCGTGCGATCGAGGCGGCCCAGAAAGCGATCTGCAGTCCCTTGCTCGAGGAGGGCAGCGTTGAAGGCGCACGCGGCGTCCTCTTGAACATCAGCGGAGGACCGAACATGTCCTTGCACGAGATCGAGGAGGCCGCTTCGATCATTCAGCAGGCGGCGGATGCCGAGGCCAATATCATCGTCGGGCAAGTCATCAATCCGGACATGGGCGACGACTTGGTGGTCACGGTCATCGCGACGGGTTTCGAACGGGACGATCAGCCGATCCCCGTGGGCGTGGGCGCGGCCCGCACGGTGACCCGAGCAGCTCAACAGGGGTCAACTGCTGTGGGAGCGGTGGTCGCCGATCGTACGCACAAGGACCTCGACCGGCCGACCTATTTGCGGCGGATGGGAGATCAGCGTGACGCTGTGGAGCGCTTGGCTGCCGTCGCCGACGACGAGTGGGATGTGCCGACGTTCTTGCGAAAGCAAACGGACTAGCGACATAGTCGGCTGAAAGGGTCGCATGATGGCATCGATCATCACTGTGCCTGCGTTTGGTTCTAGGCACGATGGCGTCAGGCATTTCTTCGGCACCAGGCATCATGCCCCGGTGGCCTATGAAACCGGTGTGCCCGCGTCGTCTGCCGGCGCCAGCGGACGGGACTGGCTCCTGTCGGTGAAGCAGGTGCACGGGACTGAGGCGTTGATCGTCGATCGACCGTTGACGGGATCGGATCGCTTCGAGGGCGGATGGGACGCGTTGATCACCAACCAGCCCGGGGTGACAGTCGTCGTTCGCACGGCCGATTGCGTGCCGGTGCTCGTCTACGACAGTCGAAGAAAGGCGGTGGCAGCCATCCATGCCGGCTGGCGTGGGGCACTGGCGGGGATCGTGCCGAAGACAATCCAGGCCATGGTCGCACGATTTGCTATCCAGCTAGGCGATCTCCGGATGAGCATCGGTCCGTCGGCGGGTCCCTGTTGTTATGAGGTCGACCAAGCAGTGCTGGAACCATTACGCCGAGGGAGGCATGACTGGCCTGCGCTGCTGCATGATGATCGCGGCGTGAAAGCCAGATTGGATCTGAAGGCGCTGGTGCGACGTCAGAGTGCAGAATCCGGTATCTCGCCGGAACACATCACCGCCGTCAATGTGTGCACCATCTGTCATCCTGCACTTTTCTATTCCTATCGTCGTGAGGGGCGGGTCAACGGAACGATGCTCAGTGGGATCGCGTTGGTGGCCCGTCGCTAGCCGCGCCTTCCGGGAGTTCGGTAGAATACGGGGTCCGAGTGGGGCTGCGGGTTCGATCAGGCGAACATGGATGTCGAGGCTGGTGACTCAGTTAAAGATCGTCTTGCGTTCGTGTGTGATCGGATCCAGAGTGCGACGCAGATGGCCGGGCGGCACGAGGGTGGCGTGCGGTTGGTGGCAGCCAGCAAATCCGTCCCGGTCGAGCGCCTGCGGGAAGCGATCGCCGCTGGGGTGCGAATCGCCGGGGAAAACCGCCTCCAGGAAGCCCTTCTCAAGATCGAGGCGCTAAA
>DASVBB010000220.1:0-4409 GCA_036376045.1 Nitrospira sp. | reverse complement strand
CTATGTGAACATCGTTGAGGGAACGGGTGAACCGGGTCAGCGACACATCCCATTCATACAATCCCACGAACGCGAGGATGAGCGCGCAGACGGAGAGGAGAAAGGCTGCAACAGACGTATATCGTGAATCGTGAATCGTGACCCGCGGGAACGCCATAAGAATCGATTTATACGTTCAACGTTCAACGGCTTCAAGGAACCCAGTCGGCGAGAAACACATTGAATTCGCCAGGGACTTTGGCCTGGCGATCCGATACCCAGACTAGACTGGTACCATCCGGCGAGAACATGGGGAAACTGTTGAATTGTCCGTCGAACGTGAGCCGCTCGAGGCCTTGCCCATCTTCACCAATCGCGTAGAGATGAAAGCTTGGCCGGCCTCCATCACCCTTCGTTTCAATATTCGACGAGAAAATGATCCTCTTGCCGTCGGGAAAATAAAACGGCGAAAAATTCGAGGCGCCGTTCGACGTAACCAGTCGCTGGCCGCTTCCATCGGCGTTCATCACAAAAATTTCAAGTTGCCCCGGCTCCACCAGCCCCTGCTTGAGCAAGTTTTTGTACTTATCGATCTCCGCCTGATCAGTGGGATGCGACGCCCGATAGACGATGCGCTTGCTGTCCGGCGAAAAGAATGCCCCGCCGTCGTAGCCAGTCTCGCTCGTCAGCCGCCGGGGCTTCGAGCCATCGAGATTCATGGCATAGAGATCCAAGTCCCCATCCTTCACGGACGTCCAGACGATAGTCTTGCCGTCCGGCGACACGGTGGCTTCCGCATCGTAGCCCGGCGTGGAGGTCAGCCGCTGCGTCTCTTGTCCATCGATGCCCACGGCGTAGATATCATAGTCGTCCAAAGCCCAGCGGTAGGCCCCGTCCCGCTTCGGCTTCGGCGGGCAATTCGGCCCCAACGCGTGGGTCGACGAGTAGAGTATTCGGCGATCGCCCGGGAAAAAATATCCGCACGTCGTGGCGCCCGCGCCGGTGCTCACCAATCGAACGGTGTCGCTATCCAGATCCATCACGTACATCTGATAACAACCCAGCCCCGCGTCAGCCGGTGTGAGCGAGGCCGCGGAGGTGTCCTTCATCCAATTGTTCGTGGACTGGAAAATCAATTTGGTCCCGCTGAAGGAAAAGTAGGCCTCGGCATTCTGCCGGCCGACCGTCAGCTGGCGAATATTCTTCAGATGCCGCTCGGCCTGATGAGCGGGAATCATCCGAGCCTTCGACACAGGACCCTCTGCCTGTCCCGTCTGCTCACACAGCAATAGCACCGCGAGTCCGATCATAGACCACTTACCGAATGGAATTGCTGGCATCGACACGCACCTCCATACGATCGCTGAAGAGCGGCCACTCCCCACGAGTAGTCACCGCTCCATCCTTGAACAACACGAAACTATTCCACCCGTAAAAAAAGAGCAGCCGCGCCACCTTCGCCACGGCCTGCGGCGAGGCCGCATACAGCACCGTCACGACGCTGCCCGGACGATCGACCCTGTGGCAACTGACCAGCATGGCCAGCCCAGGCCCTTCGTACGCCGTCCTCATCACAGTGACGCCCCTGTCGTTCAGGGTCGCACGCTCACGACAGTGATTGGCCAGGATCGATTGAATCCCGGAACGGGATTCCGGACCGCCCAATACTAACACCGAACCTTCCTGAGGCAACAGCCCATCCTGGGTCATCGCCGCGATCACTGTTCGCTCGCTGATCGGTTTCTGCTGTTCCTGAGTTTCGATGCGCGTGACCACGTCTCGAAACGGCGAGGGATGGTTTGGCTCATCTGTAAACGCCATCAGTACCGATCGCCTCCGGTCGGTGACATAGTGGTTGAGGACCGGCGACAACGATTGCCGGGAGATTCGCCGGAAGGTCATGAACTCGGGATCGAGATCGATCGCGATTGGACGGGCAGGCAAGGTCACGGAGACCGTCTCGCGCAGGGAATGCAGCGGCGCTGTCAGAATTTGCTCACGGTCACCCTCCATACGAATCAGTAACTGAAGGGGAAGACGAAAAGACTTCTCCGATTGAGCGATCGTGACCTCAAGCTGAAAGGTCTGTGCTTGCTCCCCCGTCACCGGACGGGCGACGGCCTCCGCCAACGACAGCACCGGCGCCCCATCCTGTTCCACCCATTGCGCGAAAAACCATCGGAGATCCTGGTGGCTCTCTTCTGCAAAGACTCGCTCAAGATCTCGCCACTCCGCATGTCTGCCACGAAATTGGGCCACCAGGCTTATGAGTGCCCGCCAGAATGTCTCCTCTCCCACCTCCTGACGCAGAAGGTGAAACAGCATGGCGGACTTTTGATAGCCGATGGCATTGTCACGCTCATCCTGTTTCTGCGTGAATTGCGCGACCGGATAGTCCCGCTCCGGGGGCACATGGAGATTGTAGCCCTGCACCATCAGCCGCCGTTGGTCCCGCGCCTGGGCGCGATCTCCGATCAGTTCGTGCCAGTAATAATTGGCCAGGTACGTCGTCAGGCCCTCCACCCAATTGCCGCGCTCACCACGATTGAAGACAGCATTGCCGATCCACGAATGCACGATCTCGTGGCCGAGCGCGTAGGGTTGCACATAATGCCGCTTGATGATGCCGCTACCCAGCAGGGTAAACGAGGGCATGCCGAGTCCGCTCGCAAAGAAATTCTCCACCACGGCGAACTTCTCGAACGGGTAGGGGCCCAGCAGCGGGATATAGGCGTCCAGGTAGCGCGCGGTGGCATCGAGATATTCTTCTGCAAGATGCGCATCGTCAGGGAAGAGATAGGTCGAGAGCAGAATCTTCTGACCAGTCTTGGCCGTCCAGTCACGAAATGTCGAGACAAATGTATTGGCCACGAGCGTGAGCGCCTCGCTCGGCTGGGACACAGTCCATGCCGTCATCACCATGTTCTCGTCTCGGCAGACCTCTGCGGGACACGCACGCGATTCATCGGGCTGCCCTTGGGTCACGACGGTCCATCCCGCCGGCACGGCAACCAGCAACGCATAGGTGCTGAGTGATTCCGGGACATCGGGATACCAGGAGCTCTCACTGCTCATATAGACGCCCTCCGGCCCGATATGTCCGGCAGTCTCACTGGGAGTCACAAAACGAAGATGGCGCGGATCTCGCGGCGGATCGTTGATGACGCCATGATAGTGCACATCCAGTGTGACGAGTCCTGTCGCCACGACCTGCGAGGGAATCGTCACGTGTTGCGGAGACTCCGGCGTGGAACCACGATCGAGCTTGAACGGCACATTGTGAATCAGGGGTTCCGTGCCGGCCGATTCTTGCACGAGTGCAATGTGATCGATCTGAAGCGTGGGGGCAATGGAGAAACGAATCGGCGGCTTCTGCTTCGGCACCTCAAGGGTCAACCGATCCTTTGCGATGAGGGCATGTTGATCGGGGATGATCTGCACGAATAAATCGTGATGCCGAATGACGATTGGCGGCAGGCCTGGGTCGGAAGCGCGGGCAATACCGAGAGTTCCGTGGCTGAGGAGCGCGACGAGAAAAAGAAAGGGAAAAGAGAGTGTCCTGCTTCCGATTGGCATCGGAAGAGTTTTAGCATTCGCGACAGACGAGCACAAGCTGGATAGATGTCAGCAATTGCTCCAAGTCAACGGGCTTCCCGATCACTTCTTGCGGCCCCACGGCCCAGGCTTCATCGAGACGTTCTTCGTCATGACTCCCGGTGATAATGATCACCCCGCCGGTGTATTCACGTTGACGGAGTTGCCGAAGCACCTCGACGCCGTCCATGCCGGGCATGAGCAAATCGAGAAGGATCAGGTCGGGAGGCGCTTGCTCCACCATCGAGAGGGCCTCGAGGCCGTCTTTCACGCCGAGCGCCCGATAGCCTCGGAGGCTGAGAAACTGAACGAGCAAGTCGCGGACCAACAACTCATCATCAACGACGAGGATCGTTTCCCCCGTATCAGCCACGGCGGCGCTGCCTCCCACCGGCAGAGCAGGAGCGGATTTAGCCGGAAGCTGCACCACTCGGTTGACACATTCGACCAGCACATCGAGCGACAGACCCTTTCGGATAAAATCAGTGACGCGCAATCCCCGCGCTTGATTTTCCTGTTCCTCGGTCGCTCCGCCGCCCAGGATGATCACCGGCGCATGGGGATTGTACGCACGAATTTCTTTGAGAACGGTCAGCCCATCCATTTCAGGCATGCGAAGATCAAGAATGGTGACGCGCGGGGCCTGCTGGCGGAACAGGGTCAGGCCTTCGACCCCGCTCGTCGCCGACAGCACCTGATATCCATGTCGGGTAAAGACGGACTGGATCAGCTCGCAGTTCATGCGATCGTCGTCGATAACCAAAATCTTGATCATCTCTCAGCCTCGTGGACAGGAATGCACGGCGCGCGCTAGGCAGGACGCTGGTTCATTAGGT
>DASVBB010000209.1:0-3513 GCA_036376045.1 Nitrospira sp. | reverse complement strand
GAATCGAGACATCCTTTCTGGACGGATCACCGCCTACGGATGTTTGATAGGACAACAAGCCAATTAAAAACGACTCCAATCGAGGAAGAAACCTGGCCGTTGCGATGGCTGGGCCGACCGTATACTTCCCGAAGCCTAACGCGGGTTCGGTCGCGGTGGGAAAGGTGCTGACCGCGCCGACAAGGAGCGCGTATTCCGGGGTGTTGTACGCGCGCCACCCGGCAGTCACCGCGAGATCACTGAGACCGCGCTGGCTGCCCATGCCAGGGCTCTGGCCATCGGTGGTTCTGAGGAACGGCATGTCCATTCGAAGCAGATAATCGCCCCGGAAGGGCAAATCGACACGCGCGGTTGTAAGCGTGGCGTTGGCGTGGGGACTGAGATCCAAATATTGGCTGGTCAACTGCATTCGGCCCACGATCGCCGTGGGATCCGTACCGTATCTCGCGGCGGTTTTGCGAAGCCGCTCAGCCTCTTCCCGTTGCTCGGGCGTCAGCGGTTGTGGCCCAAGACGTTTGAAAGGGTTCCGTCGTCGTTCCGGAGGAGTTCCGGGCGTCTCTGGTTCTGCACCGCCGGCTTCATCCGTCACCGGCTCGTCGACAACCGGTTCCACACCGGATGAAGATTCGTCAGGCGTGTCTTGCGCCATGCCGACGTGAGGTACGGCCGCCAACAGACAGCTCAGTAACAACACCGCGAGGGGCTTTGCCGATGAACCGCATGGCTTATCGCTCATCAGGAGCCGGATCATACATCAGAGTGGCTCCTTCTACTTCATCAATTTATCCGCAGCGGCTCGAAGCTGGAGCGACTTGGGATTGCCGATCTCCTTTTTGAGAATGATGTCGGTGGGACGCACCGGTTTTCCATAATAGGCCTGGTTGGAATCGTTCGAGATCGAGACGAACGCTCCATCGACGGCCATCCCGGCAAATGCGCCTTTCTGTCTCGCATAGGAGAGGATATCGGCCGCGATGCCTTGCATGGACATGCCCGCGCCGATGGGACCGGTCGCCATGCCGGCATTGGCTCCGAGCTTGAAGTCGTTCGTATAAAATTCCTCCAGCCCCTTCTTCGTCCGCACCACCAGGACCATCTCGGACACGTCGGCGCCGATCTGCGCACCGAAACTTGCCGAACCGATGTTGTAAAAGACCGGGTCCCCCCATTTTCCGCTCTGCTCGTCCCGCACGATCAAGACGCCGCTGCCGCCGGCGCCGCCGAAGATGAACGCTCCTCGCATAAACTGCGGAATGATGAACAGCGCTCGAGCCTCTTTGCTCAACTGCTTGAACTGATCCTTCAATTGGCCATCTGAGGCAAAGGCTTCCAGGGTCAATTGCGCCTTATCCACGACCTGCTGCTGAGCTGTCGCGTCGGCCGAGAATGCCTGGGCTGCACTCAACAGACTCACTATCGCCGTGATGATGACGCCCATACTGATGCTTAGGTGGGAGCGCCTTGCCATGGAGATCAATGCGGACATCTCATGCTCCTTCCTCTCAGGTCATGTACAGGTCCAGTAGTTTTTCTCATGGCGCCTTCTCGACGTCAGGCATTGCTTTCTCGATGTCACCTCCGACGTCACCTCCCAGGTTGAGATCAATCTCGCCGCTCTCGTCGAATGGCGCTTTGAAGGTGCCCGGCGAGTCCACGAAGGCGGTCCCTTTGAGACGATATCTGACCTTTTGCGGCATCCCGGAGTTGAAACTTTGCACCTGACGCAGGAAACTCCCGAGGGTACTGAAGACTTCCACGTTGACCACTTCGGATCCAAATCGTGGCACGACCAGACGTTGCCCCGACATGCCGTTCGCAAACTCGCGTTCGTTCAAATCAATGTCGAACTTCAGACCATTGATGCTGAGATCCGTGTTATTTGGATTTTGAATCCGTATCTTCACGTCGAACCGTTGCTCGAAGATCGCCACGTCCTTGGCGGTCATATCACTGATATGCACTCGGGGCGCCTCGAAATCAGTCGGCATAGTCGAGCAAGCGGTCACCAGCATGGCCACCGGAAGCGCGCACCATCCGTTCCTCTTCGAGCGATGTATCATACGATCGCCAACCATTATTGGACCGCCTGCGTCACCAGATTACTCGCCGGTTGTCCTCCCGCCTTCCCGACAAAATCCGAAAGCGTCTGGGTGAATTTTGGGACCATGTCCGAACCCATCCCCAGGCGGGAAAAGGCGGCGGTTAATCCCGTCCGGTCGCCGACCGGTCCGGTGACGGCGCCGAGGTCTTTCGCCGACTTCATAAAAGACTCTGCGCCGGGAATCAATTGGGTCAGCGCCGTAAAATCCATTGCTGGCAGCCGCTCCTTCGCGAGGCTGAGAATGGACCCGACACCGCCCGTGGCCTGATTCGACGTCACGCCTAACTGGTTGGTGAGCAAGCTGACCAACGTATTCGTACCGCCCATCGATGGCATGGCCCCACAGCTCCCCTGAAGCAACGCCGCCAGAATCACCAGCGAACACAACGCTCGTCTATGCCACATGCTCTCCCTCCTCCTCCTCTATGCGCCACCCGCCGCACAGTGAATGTTGAATGAAAAACCGTCGCTCAGAATTTCAACACATGCACACCCCACGGACCGAGATCAACGTACAAGCCGGCGTCACGGACGTCAGAGCCACGGCGTTCGTACACGGCCCCGCTGATTTCATCCGTCATGCGCCACGCGCGGCCGTCCAATGCCGAAGGCGGAAGCCGGATGCTTCCTTGAGATGGCTTGTCCGAGAGGTTGACGACCACGAGATGGCGCGCATGCTCACCGGTCAGGCACCAGGCCACCAGGTTGAGGTGGCTCTGGTTATCCGGCCATCCGTTCCGCTCGCAGAGATGCCACTGTCCGTCTTTGAAGTCCTCACCGCGAAGGGCTCCAAGCAGCTTTGAGTAGAATTCCTGAAGGCCTCGGTCGATCGGCTCCTGAGGGCGACGCCGCAAGAAGACCGGCACCCGTGCGTGCCGCCCCTCGAACTGTCCGTCATGAAACAGGACCGCACCCTGCAGGGTCGCCACCGTCACCGCCGCCGCCCGCGCCTTGGAGGGAGCGAACGTCGCCGCGGCGCGCGGTTCATCGTGATTTTCGATGAAGCGGACGAGTCTCTCCTGATAGCCGGGTTCGGCGCAGAGATGCAACCGGACGCTTTCGGCGTTCTCGTGCTCCAGGCGATCGTAGAGCCGCTTGTCGTAGCAGAGATCGAAGCCCTGCTGCTGCAGTTCCCATTCCAGATCCCAGTAGGCCTCGGCCATGAAGAGCGTGCCCGGATGACGCTGCTTCACGGCGCTGATCACGTCGCGCCAGTATTCGGTTTGCGGCTTCATGCCTGCGCGGACTCCCCATGTCCGTTCAAAAATCCGGTTGAGCAGGAGCATCGCCATGTCACAGCGCATGCCGTCGCACTGATCGGCAATCGACAGGACCGTCTCAGTCGCCGCCTTTCTCAGGTCGGGACTGAAGGCGTTCAACTGCAACACGTCCTGCCATGGCGGAAAATAGGG
>DASVBB010000206.1:0-17639 GCA_036376045.1 Nitrospira sp. | reverse complement strand
AGGTCTGCGCGCATCCAGAAGTTCTTGAGATCGAAGTTTTTCCCGATTTTCGGATCGTAGAGTTCGTAGCCTTCTTTTTGGGGAATCGCACGGGGGATCGCCGGGAGGTTCGTGATCTTCTCACCCTCCGGCAACTCGAATGCCGCTTGAGCTGGAGCACCTGTCAACCATAGGCCCGCCGCCATGAGGGCTGCGCTGAAGAAGGTGGCAAGACTGGACCACCCTATCCGACCTAGCAATCTTCTCATAACATTCCTCCTGTGAATTGGATTACAGCCTCCACCGTTCTCACCTGCCGGTGTTGTGCTGCCGACTTGCTATCCAACTGCCGCTCACACTGACAAACTTCTTTTTTCTCGTTTGCCGGTTCGGAAAGCCGTGTGCCCACGCTTTCCTTGGAATTCGAGGTTTCTGACACAAAGTTAGTGTCTATCAACACTCCTTTTTTGACCAGGAATTTCTCACTTTTTGGTCCATCCTCCTCTGCTGTCCTATCGCCCAGCTGGCAAAGAGGCGGTCACCCCCTTCCTCGAACGATCACACAACGGTTTACAAATCCGAAACGTCACACCGGAGTCCCCGTTCCGGAGGATCCGCTCTGCTTTTCTGACGGCGACGTGGCCTGGTTGATTTCCTCTTCGGCTTCCTTCATCGATGCCTGGAAGTCCTGTTCGACCATCTTCACTTCCTGCTGAATCATGTTGAGCTCCGGCTCAACGGACTTGCGCAGGTCTTCCGCCGTTTCCTTGAATCCTTTTACCGCTTTGCCGACCTGTCGTCCGACTTCGGGCAGCTGCTTCGGACCGAACAGCAAAAATGCGATCACGAGAATGATGAGTATTTCGCCGGCACCCAATCCGAACATGGTTCGTCATACGTGAGGCGTGAAACGTCGTGCGTGGATCCTTGAGGTCCGCTTCACACCAGTCATAGAACGTCTCACGTCCGTCACCCCTGCTTGACTTGTTGCTCATGTTGGGCCGGAGCCGGTTGGGCAGGCTGCCCCTGCGCCACCTGGGATGGCGCGGCATCGGCCGGCGGCGGCGTCACATCGATGGCATCGGCTTCATTGACGCTTTTCTTGAACCCTTTGATGGCCTTACCCAAACCCTCACCGAGCTGGGGAATCTTCCCCGCGCCGAAAATGATGAGCACGATGATCAGGATGAGCAGCAGTTCCATCCATCCGAATGAGCCAAACATCTGAATTATCCTCTTTTCTTCCTAATCAGCCCTTCGGGCCCTGGGCCAAAAGGCCTAGTTTTTTACCTCGAAAGGGGGGAGTCCTTCCCCAAATGGGGCAGAGGCTATAGAAATACGCGAGATTAGTCAAGTTTAATTTCACGTATTCGGAGTTTTGGGCCGGGATTACACAGGCCGGATCGAGAGGTGGAAGTAATCCACCGGAGCGGGGGGAGCAGTCAAGGCAATCTGAAAGGCCTGGGAGTCGTAGCCGACTTCTTCGAGATCGTTCGCGGCCCGCATCAACTCCTCTTCCGTCAGATACGCAACCGTGTCAGGCACGCCTGAGGGCTTGAGCTCCTGTGCCAGCGCCAGCAGCTCTTCACGTTCATGCGCCGGGACATCGCCTCGGACTGGAAAATCCATCGGCGTCACATAGGGGCTCTCATAGGTCTTGTTGAGCGCCGCGATGGTTCTGAGAATCAGGCGTTCTTGCTCCCAGGGTTCCATCTTGCGTCCTGCCGACGGATGCGTGGCCAGGAGATCCATGAGTGTCAGGACGTTGGTGTTCAGACTTCTCCCGATGAATTCGCGTTGGCTCTCCATCGAGACGGTCATCGAGCCCACTTGCCTGGCCACCGCGTCGGCAAGCGCAAAATTCACCATAAAGCTCTGCTGTCCCCCGAACTGGCCCGAGCAGGGCTTGTCCGGATCGTTCAAAACTTTCAAGTCTGCGGTCCCTGCATCAAAACTGCTGAATCCGACGGCACCCGGGGCGAGCAGGCGTTTGGCTTCTCGAATGGTGAGATAGGCCCCGATATTGACGGGCACCACGACCTGATCGTCGATGCGTCGTAGAAAATCCGTAATCGTTTTTCGATAGGGAACATCTTTCCATTCCACCGGCCGGTATTCACGCTCCCACACGAGATCGTCGAAGAAGGGAGGAAAGTGCTTCAACTGGTCGGCATCCTTCGCGTCAAAGGCCCGGATGAAACCGGCCCAATCCTCAATTTTCGCGTGCAGCACCTCGCTGAGATTCGGCCGGAGATACTCTTCCTCGATGTCGCCGCCCTGACGGGACATCAACTTGGTGGACAAATCATTCCATAATTCGTTGCAGAAGATCCGGTCGACCGACCCATCAGGCACATCGACAAGATGATCGACTGTCGATCGGACGACCTGGAGCCGATCCTGATGCGAGGACAACCCAGGATGCTTGATCGCCGCGTCGAGCACCGCCTGCTCCCAGTCTACGAGCAGATACCGGACGCGCGGATAAATCCGTCCGTCGCGATCGAGCGTTTTCAGATGCGCGAGAAAGCACGCAGCCAGATTGCCGTTCCCCGGGCCCAGTTCGACGACAATCAAGGGCCGGGTGTCGGCGGCTGCACGCTGATCTTTCGAGGTCTTATCCCGCCTGGATGTCTGTTCAACGTAGTCTGCGGCCAGGGCGTGCGCGAGCCGGTAATCGGCCGAGGCGAAGGTCTGGTAATACTTGCGGATTTCATTCCCGCGAAAACGGTAGAAGAGCTGGTTGATGTGCGTTTGCCACTGATCAACGGTCTTCCAATCGCCGATTAATTGCGGTAGGGCGTCTGCGTCCTGAAGCATGTGTCCCGCTCGACTCCAAGGAATTCAAACGTGAAGGGGGATTCTAACAGATCGCCGAAAACGGCCGCAACGGCGGCACTGCGGCACACCCTCCCGTCAACGCTTGACTCCCTTGAATGTCCGGTGTACGAAATTTGTTATGCGCTTTGGGTACAGACATTGCCCTCTAGGCGCCCTGGCCATCACGCTGGGGCTCTGGTCCTGGTGCGGTCCCCTCTTGGCCGAAGAATTGCCAATCCTCAAAGATGCCTCAATCAGCGATTTTCAGAACCGCTCGGAAGACGCCAAGCCATATGATTTTGACGCACCGCCTCAAGGCCTGTTCCGCACCATCACGATGGCAGAGGGATTCGAGGAAGAGCTGGGCTACCGCCGAACGCATGAAATTGTCCCCCTCAAACCGACGGAACAATTCAGCCCGGACGCGTCGGGCATTTTTATCGTGTTCACACTGCATCAGCATTACCAGGCCTTTCAGGTATTTGGACGGTGCTATCCCGAATCGGTGCCCGGACTCGATCCCAACACCGTCATCGGACAGGATGCCATGTATATTGCGTTGGAGGATGAGTCGGGCTATCTGAAACTGTCCTCACCGCAAGGTCGCTGGAAGCCGGGCCGATATAAGGTGGAGATCCATGCGGGAGAGCAGGTCAACGAAGTCAGTCTCATGGGGACCATGCGCTTCACGGTCGCGGCCGCGGATATACCATGACAACCCTGGCTCCAGTTCTTTGCGTCACCAACGTTGTTGGAGATGTCTTCGCTCCGAGCCTCCGATTTGAATCTCCCCCGAGCCTTCTGTAGAATGCCGTCGGTGATTTCCCCGCATGGCTCACGTGCCGGGCGTTTCCGCGCTTCATGACCACTGCGACACAGCCATGGATCTCCGTCGTCGTCCCGATCAAGGATGAACGGGACAATCTTCTCGCGCTGACGGGCCAACTCACCAAAGTCTTGCAGGGACGGGAAGAATCGAAAGAGGCCCCGTTCGAGATTATTTACGTGGACGACGGCAGCACGGACGGCAGCAGCGAAATCCTGGACCGATTGGCGGCCGAACACCCCGCCGTCAGGGTTCTGCACTTCGACCGTAACTATGGACAGTCGGCGGGATTTGACGCCGGCTTCAAGCGGTCGAGCGGCGCGCTCGTCGTCACGATGGACGGCGACCTCCAGAACGACCCTGAGGATATCGGCACCTTACTGTCCTATGCGAAGGAATATGATCTCGTCTGCGGATGGCGGACCGAACGGCATGACACGGTCACACGTAAAATTTCCTCTCGCGTGGCCAACAGCGTGCGGAGCGCGGTGACCGGCGACCGCGTACACGACACCGGCTGCTCCCTCAAGGTGTTTCGACGCCGGGTGGTCGACCGACTGCAGCTGTTCACCGGCATGCACCGGTTCTTTCCCGCGCTGGCGCTCATGCACGGCTTCACGGTCACCGAAGTGCCGGTGCGCCATCATCCGCGCACACATGGAATTTCGAAATACGGCGTGGGGAATCGTCTCTTCAAGGGACTGTACGACCTCCTGGCAGTGCGTTGGATGCAGACACGGGTTCTGCGATACCGGTTTCGGGACAGGTGACGCAACACCCCCGTGACCCTGAGCAACCGGGGTGAATGCGTCTGCGTAAACACATGGTGCCGATCACTGAGCTCTTCTGATTCACACTAAGCGCTCATCACGTTGTCGATCACCCTCACGACATGACCACGACCGAAACCGTCTGGATCGCCATCGGATTTCTCGGACAGGGGCTGTTTTTCGGCCGGTGGCTGGTCCAATGGATCGTATCTGAGCGAAAAGCGGAGAGCCAGATGCCGGTCGCCTTCTGGTATTTGAGCTTGATCGGTGGCTTGATCACCTTGGCCTATGCCATCTACCGCCGCGATCCGGTGTTTATCGCCGGGCAGAGTATCGGCGCCTTGGTGTACATCCGAAACCTCATGCTGATTCATCGCCGGGGACCGCTGTCCACGTCCGGTCAGGTCGCCTCAGTGGGAAAATCCCAGTAACGTATCCCGAGGCTCTCATGGACCAGTCGCGTTCCCTCATGTCCCTCCACATCACGAACCTCGCCATCCTCGGCCTGTTGGCCGCCTTGCTCGTGTTCCTGGGACTGGGCTCCATGGGGCTGACGGACCGCGACGAAGGCCGCAATGCCGAAGCAGGCCGCGAGATGCTGGAAACTGGAAACTGGGTGAGTCCCACCTTCAACTATGAGCCGCGCTTTGCCAAACCCGCCCTTGTCTACTGGCTGATGAGTCTGTCCTATCACTGGTTCGGCGTCGATGAATTCTCCGCGCGACTGCCGTCCGCCGTCTTCGGCCTCGGGTTGATCCTGCTGCAATACGGGTTTGTCAGCCGGTTTTGCGGACCGGCCGTGGGCCTCTTCTCAGCGCTGATGCTGTTGCTCAACCTCCAGATCATCGGCCTGAGCCGCATGGTGCTGACCGACAGCGTCTTGATCTTTCTGACGACGCTCTCGCTGTACAGCTTCTGGCTGGGCTTTCACGGCCGGAGCCACGAACGATGGTGGCGATGGGTATGTTATCTGGCCATGGGACTGGCCACTCTTGCCAAGGGACCCGTAGGCTTTCTCGTTCCGCTCGTCGCGATCGTGCTGTACCTGACGGCCACCGGTCAATGGCGTCGGTTCTGGGAACAGGGAGCCCCGTTGGCCGGGACCCTTCTCTTCGCCCTCGTGGCCCTGCCCTGGTATGCCGTGATGTGGTCGATTCATGGAGAGCAATACACTGCATCCGCTCAGGCCAATACGGTCGGCCGCTTTCTGAATCCGATGGAAGGGCACAGTTTCACGATCCTCTTCTATCTGCCGGTCTTGTTACTGGGATTCTTTCCGTGGAGCGGGTGGTTGCCCTTTGCCTGGTATCAGGCGTATCGAAGCTGGCGGGAAGCTCGCCGCGTGAAAGCCATTGGGCCGGCGGCCTTCACGGACGAGTCTCGGGCCCTGGAGTGGTTTGCTGCCGCCTGGGTACTCGGGGTCTTCGTCTTTTTCACGTTGTCTTCCACGAGACTTGCGCATTACATCGCGCCCTTGTTTCCGGCCGCGGCGCTTCTGACGGCCAGCTATTGGCACAGGAGTCTGTTCGAATCGGACCTCAAAGGCCGACGTGCGTCGATCCACACGATGATGGCCATCGGCTATGTGCTGGCGGTCGCCTTCGCGTCGCTGCCATCGCTCTATCCGTCGTTTGCGGGAAAACTCACCAAGGAATTTCCACTGGCGACGACCATCGGTCTCGGGAGCGGGCCCTACGTGGCGGCCGCCGTACTGCTGGTCGGCATGGCGCTCGTCGGCTACTTCGGGCTATCTGACGGCCGGCGGGCCGGAGCCTTTTGGGCGGCCGGAGGATCAATCGCACTCTTGATGTTGTCGCTCATCCAGCTGGTGATGCCGGGGGTCAACCGGTACTTCATCGCGCCCCCCCAGGTGCTATCGTATACGGCGGGCGTCAATCTCGGACCGAGCGATCGGTTGATCGTCTATGGATCGACAAGACCGTCGAACGTCTTTTATGCGAGGCGAAAGGTGATCTTCGTGTCCGAAGGCGAAGAAACCATGATCCGGCAAGCGCTCGAGCAGCCCGGGCAGACGATGGTCGTCCTGCCTGAGACGTATTCCTCGAAGCTGCCGCCTGAAGCCGATGCGCTGATACCCATCCTGAAGCAGAATGGCTATGTGCTGCTCGCCAACCGGCCGATGGTCAGTCTCCCCGATCGTGCAGCTCAAACGCCGGCAAGGACCAGCCCCCACTGACTATCCCATCGGCAACACGCCTCTCAGTTCCATCATCGTGAATAACGTCAGTAACACCCCCAGCCCGAAGGCCGCTTCGGAAGACCAGGTGGAAGCAGTCTCGAGCTCTGGAGCCGGCTCGTCCTCGCGCAGCCAATGACCGAGACACACGAGGACGAAGACCAGTCCCACCCACGCCGATCCCGAACACATAGCGACCCCAAGCGCCATGAATCCCACTGCTCCCGTTTTTGTGAGGGACGGCGGCAGCAATGCCGGGCGCAGCTTTGACAGGACATAGACGATCATTGAGGTCAAGGCCAGCAGAACTCCGCCTTGGCTGAGGATCGCCGCGGTCCGAGCCTCCAACGGGCTTTGTCCGATGGTGCTGATGACCGCAAGCAGTCCGGCCAGCGGCGGCGTCACGCTCATCAACGCGGAGGCGAGAGATGAGCGCCAGTCCTTCAGAGGGTAGGCGACGACCGCGCCAATGAGCACGCCGAGAACGACCCCTACCACGATATCCGTGAGAAAATGAGCCGCGCGGAACAGGCGGCTGATGGATATCCCCAACGCGATGGGGATGATGACCCAGCGGTACTTGGGAAACCGGACCGCCAGTACGATTGCGACGGCGAAGGTCGCCATCGCATGACCGGACGGAAACGAATCCCATCCCGAGCCTCCAAAGGGGGAAAACTCTGAATTACCGCCGTGCATGAATTTCGGGCGGGCTCGCCCCACGAGATGCTTCATGACGAAATTGATTCCACCGGCCGCCAAGTGGGCAATGAGTGTTTCCCAGCCGGCCCGTTTGAGACCGGGCCGCCGTAGCGCATAGCCCGCCGCCAGCAGCACGACGTTCACCGCCAGCAGAGACTCCCCCTTCCCCGCCCGGTTGCCGATATCGCTGAGGCCGGCCAACCAGGGATTATGGAGGTGGTCGATGTGGAAATCGTTCAGCGACCGCACGAACCGGGTCAACGGCGCATCGAATTCCATGAATCGAATGAACGTGACGAGCAGAGCTGAAATGGTACAGGCCAGCGACAGATACGGCAGGAGGCGACGAGCCCCATGGTCCGGGCCCGTCAGCATTTACGGCACCCAGTCGGCCAAGAACACATTGAATTCACCGGGCGTTTTGGAGAATCGGTCGGACACCCAGACAAGCCGCTTCCCGTCGGGGGAGAACATCGGAAAGCTGTTGAAATGGCCGTCGAACGTGAGTCGCTCCAGGCCCTTCCCGTCGTCACCGACCAGAAAGAGATGGAAACTCGGTCTCCCGCCCTCTCCTCTGGTCTCGACGTTGGAGGCAAAGATGATCCGCTTGCCGTCGGGATGAAAGAAGGGGGAGAAATTTGAGGCGCCATTCGTGGTGACCTGACGCTTGCCGCTCCCGTCAGCGTTCATGACAAAAATCTCGAGCTGGCCCGGTTCGACCAGACGCTGGCCGAGCAATTCTTTATAACGGGCGACTTCTGTCGGATCCTCCGGATGAGACGCGCGGTAGACGATGCGTTTGCTGTCAGGCGAAAAAAATGCGCCCCCGTCGTATCCGACCTCGTCTGTCAGCCGGCGCGGCTTCGTTCCGTCCAGATTCATGGCGTAGAGATCGAGGTCGCCGTCCTTCACGGACGTCCAGACGATCGTTTTTCCATCCGGCGAAATCGTCGCCTCGGCATCGTAGCCCGGTGTCGTCGTCAGCCGCTGCATTTCCTGCCCGTCGAGACGCACCGCATAGAGGTCATAATCATCGAGGGCCCAGCGGTACGCTCCATCCCGCTTGGGTTTCGGCGGACAATTGGGACCCGACGCATACGTCGACGAATACAGCACCCGACGGTCGCCTGGGAAGAAATACCCACAGGTCGTGGCGCCCGTTCCCGTGCTCACCAATCGAATGTTCCCGCTCTCGAGGTCCATCACGTACATTTGATAGCAACCCAGGCCTTGTTCGGCAGGCTTGAGCGTGGCGGCGAACGAATCTTTCATCCAGTTGTTCGTCGACTGAAAAATGAGCTTCGTCCCGTCGAACGAAAAATAGGCTTCGGCGTTTTGGCGGCCGAAGGTCAGCTGGCGAATATTCGCCAGGTGGCGCTCCGCGCTCACGGAACCCGCCTGGCCTGGTGTCGTCGGTCCCCCGGCGTATCCCAATGGGAGACAAGAGACAGCTGCGGTCAGCGCCATCATCCATAGCACCCTAACGGTCAGACACCAGCTCATCGATCATTACCTCCTTACGAGTCTGCGAAGATTCCCATTCCGAGCGGGCGATGGCCTTGCCGTCCTGGAACACGACCACGCTATTCCACCCATAAAAAAAGAGCAGCCGGGCAACCGTGGTCGCCGCCTCCGGTGAAACCGCGAAGAGCCAGGTGACCACGCTCCCGGGATGATCCCGGCGATGGCAGCTCACCAACACGGCAATCCCGGGGCCGTCATACGCCTTCCCGTCAATGCTCACTCCTCCTTCGCGCAGCTGGACACGACGACCGCAGTGCTGCTCCAAAATGGGCTGAAGGGCCCTGCGGAAAGAGGGAGTTCCCAATATTAGCACCGAACCTTCCGGAGGCAACAGCAGGTCATGGACCAGCGGAACGATGGTGGTTCGTTGAGAGACCGGCTTCTGACTGTCCTGAGTCTCGATCCGCTTGACGACGTCGTGAAAGGGATGGGCGGTGCCCACAGGCTCCTTTAAGGCCGCGACCACGGAGCGCTGCCGGTCCGTGACGTAGTGGTTCAGCACCGGAGGCATATCCTGCCGCGGGATCCGACGCATGACGCTCGCCTCCGGATCGATCTCGATCGAGAGGGGCTTTGCCGGCAGAGAAATCGTGAATCGCTGTTCGGCGTCTTTGGCGCGAGTCTGTAAGGTCTGCTCGCTTCCATCCGACATGCGAATCCGTAGTGGCAGCGGCGATTGAAACAACATCCCGGCTTGAACAACTGCGCCTTGCAGCCGGAATGAGCCATCACTCACCGGACGGGCGAGTGGCTCTTTCACAGTGAGATCAGGCGCACCGCTCCGTTCGACCCACTGGGCGAAAAACCAGCGAAGATCCCTTCCTGCCGTCTCGGCAAACACCTGCTCCACATCCCGCCAATCGGCGTGACGGCCTCGATAGCGCGAGACCAGCTCTTTCAGCGACCGCCAGAACGGCTCGTCGCCGATTTCCTGGCGGAGCAGGTGAAACACCATGGCGGCTTTCTGGTACCCGATGGCATTGTCACGCTCATCGTGTTTCTGCGTGAATTGCCGCAGGGGATAATCGCGCTCCGGAGGGACATGCAGATTGTATCCGCGCAGCATCAGCCGCCGCTGATCACGCGCCTGGTCCTGATCGCCTGACCGTTCGTGCCAATAGTAGTTTGCCAGATACGTCGTCAATCCTTCGACCCAATTGCCCTGGTCGACACGGTTGAACACCGCATTCCCGATCCAAGAATGGACGATTTCATGGCCCAAGGCATAGGGCTGGACGTAGTGCCGCTTGATCACCCCGCTTCCCAACAGCGTAAACGAAGGCATCCCAAGCCCGCTGGCAAAAAAATTCTCCACCACCGCGAACGACTCAAACGGATAGGGACCGAGCAAGGTGATGTACACGTCGAGATAGCGGGCCGTCGCATCCAGATATTCGTCCGCCAACGCGGCGTCCTCAGGGAACAGGTAGGTGCCCAACTGGACCTGTTGCCCCCCTTGCGACGACCACTCGCGCGTCTTGGCCACGAACCTGTTCGCGACCAGCGTCAAGGCTTCGGCCGGCTGGATCGGTTCCCATTCCGTCAACCATACATCGGGGTGGGAACAGAGATCTGGAGGACAGGCGCCGGTGCTCCGGATTTTTCCTTGCGAGACGGCGGTCCAACCGGCCGGCAGCGCCACACGGAGGCGGTACTCGGCGAGCGAATCGGGGACATCCAGATACCACTGGGTCTCGCTGCTGAGATACAGCCCTTCGGGGCCGATATGGCCAGCGGTTTCACTGGGCGTCACGAACCGCAGATGACGTGGTTCTTTCGGCGGATCATTGATCGTCCCGTGGTAATACGCTGTCAGGGTCATCGTCCCTTCGCGCATCTCTGTCGCCGGCACTGTGACGTGTTGTTCGGAACCGGGAGCCGCCTGACGGTCAATTTCAAACGGGAGGTCGCGGCCTGGTTTCTCCGCGGATGGGTGCGAAGGAGATAGCACCAACCGGTCGAGGTGAAGGGTCGGGGCCAGTGAGAAACGAACGGGACGTGCCTGCGCCAGCACGACGGTCAGCCGGTCCGTCGCCAGAAGCGCATGCGCCTCGGGGTCAATCTGGACAAACAGATCGTGACGGAGGATTGAGTCTGGGGAGTCGGATGACGCACCCGGCGCTGAAGGCGGCGGACCCACCAGGAAAGTGAGTCCCAGCGCGCAGGCGAGGGCCAATCCCCTATAGGCATAACCCATCAGAGGGGTTTTAACACTCGCGGCACACGAGCACAAGCTGGATGATGGCGAGCAGTTTTTCGAGGTCGATGGGCTTGCTGATGGCCTCTTGCGGATGCAGTGACCAGGCGTCTTGCAGCAATTCTTCGTCGTAACTGCCGGTGACGATAATGATGGCTCCGCTGAAATGCTTTTCCCGCAAGCGCCTGAGCACTTCGACACCGCTCATACCAGGCAGCATCAGGTCCATCAAGATGAGGTCCGGCGGATCCTGCTCCACCATGGCCAGCGCTTGAGCGCCATTTGTGACGCCGAGCGCGTGATAGCCTCGAAGACTCAAGAACTGCACCAGTAGATCCCGCACCAATTGTTCGTCATCGACGATGAGGATGGCTTCTCCCGTATCGGAAGCGGGACCTGCCGGAGCGGCGGCTCCTGCCTCCTGCTTTCTGGCAGGCTGTTGAACGACGCGATTCACGCCTTCGACGAGCACATCGAGGGATAATCCTCTGCGGACAAAGTCGGTGACGCGCAGCGCACGGGCCTGGTTTTCCTGGAGTTCCGTGGCCCCGCCTCCCAGGATAATTACCGGAGCATGCGGATCAATGGCCCGGATTTCCTTTAGCACCGTCAACCCGTCCATTCCAGGCATCCGGAGGTCGAGAATCGTCACGCGAGGATTGTGCTGGCGGAAGAGATTCAGTCCGTCAAGGCCGCTCGTTGCCGAATGCACATCGTATCCGTGACGCGTGAACACGGCCTGCAGGAGGTCGCAATTCATGCGGTCGTCGTCGATGACAAGGATCTTGACCATCGGTCAAAGCTTAGAGAAATGTCTCGTGAATACCGCAGCTTGTCACAGGAGCGAGCCTATCATGGGTGAAATAGGCTGAGAAGCAAAATAGTGGAAATGCGTAAGGCGCTAGTCGGCAGGCAGCCCTAAGAGTGCATCGACGAAGGCCCGCGGTTGAAAGTCCTGTAAGTCTTCCACCCCTTCTCCCACCCCGATCAACCGAACGGGTAATTTCAGTTCATCGGCGATCGCAACGACAATGCCCCCTTTGGCGGTTCCGTCCAATTTGGTCAGCGCCAGACCGGTCACTCCCACCGTGTCCCGGAACTGGCGCGCTTGAGCCAGGGCATTCTGCCCGAGGGTGGCATCCAGCACGAGCAGCACCTCATGGGGGGCGCCGGGCAATGCCTGCCCGATCACCCGCGTGACTTTTCGCAATTCATCCATCAAGTTGGACTTGGTATGGAGGCGCCCGGCCGTATCGATGAGCACGACATCGGCCTGCCTGGCCTTCGCCGCCGCGATGCCGTCAAAGGCCACCGCCGCGGGATCAGCCCCATGACGATGACGGATCAGCTCAACCCCAATGCGGTCTGCCCATACTTGTAGCTGGTCGATGGCGGCAGCGCGAAACGTATCGCCGGCGACCAGGAGAGGGACGCGCTTGCCTTGCACCAGACGCTGCGCAAGTTTCGCCATGCTGGTGGTTTTTCCGACACCGTTGACACCGACGACAAGCACGACGAAGGGTTTCGGGCCGCGAGCGATCAGCTCTTCGAAGGAAGGACCGGATGCGGGACCGAGCACCTCAACCAGCGTTTGTCGCAACGTATTCTGCACGTGAGGGAGTTGCGAAGCGTCGGTGCCTTTCAAGGCCTCTTTGAGACTGTTGATCACGCGTTCCGCGACCGGCACTCCGAGGTCCGATGAAATCAACGCGGCTTCGAACTCTTCGATCACGGCGGGGTCCACCGCCCGTCCCAGCAAACGGTCCAGGGAACCACGGACCACGGACCGCGTCTTGGTGAGCCCTTCGCTGAGTCGCTGCATCCATCCCATGCGTCAGACTTCTTTCTTCTCGTGCCGGGACATGTTTTGATGGGAACGCACCAACCGGGTAATCGGCCCAAGTCGCCGACGCAGCTGCCGCTCTTTCCGTTGCATACGCAGGGCTTCGTCTTTGCCCCGTTCATGATCATATCCGCACAGATGCAGCACGCCGTGGATCAGCAATGCCACCAACTCTTCCTCCAACGGTCGGCAGGCAGCCTTGGCTTGGCGCTCAGCCGTCGGCAATGCAATCACCACGTCCCCCAGGTGGGCGGCCGCCTGATTGAAGCCATGGGGCGCTTGCGCCTCCCGAAACGCAAACGCCAGTACGTCGGTGCTGCGGTCCTTCTGCCGGAACCGGTGATTGAGCCGTCGCATCCGCCGGTCGCCTACGAGTGAGACGTTCATGTCTGCTTCCGGCTCCCCAGCGAGGGTCAGGACGTTCTGCGCCAGTCCCAGGACCCGCCTGCGACCGACTTTCATCGAGCGAACATGCACTTGGAGCGAAACAGGCATTAATGCGGCTGGCCCCACGAACCTTTCGGTTGCGTGGGCAAGGAAGAGGAAGGACGGCTGTGAGATCCCGGTGAAACCCGGCGCCCGGCTTGCGCGGCCCGCGGCTGGGGCTGGCCCTCGTTCTCATGCTGGTCGTACGCTTTGATGATGTCCTGAACCAGTTTATGCCGGACGACGTCACGCTCGTCAAAGTAGACGAAACTGATCCCTTCGACGTGGCGGAGGATGTCGCGCACTTCGATCAACCCCGAGACGCGGTCCGGAGGAAGATCGACCTGGGTGATGTCCCCGGTCACCACGGCCTTGGAATTGAAACCCAGCCGGGTCAAGAACATCTTCATCTGTTCGGCCGTCGCGTTTTGCGCCTCGTCGAGAATGACAAATGAGTCGTTCAGCGTCCGGCCGCGCATAAAGGCCAGGGGGGCGATCTCAATGTCTCCCCGCTCGATCGCGCGCGTCGCGCGTTCCATGTCCATCATGTCAAACAGCGCGTCATAGAGCGGGCGCAGATACGGATTGACCTTCGCGATCATATCGCCAGGCAGGAAGCCGAGTTTTTCACCCGCTTCGACCGCGGGCCTCGCCAGAATGATGCGACTGACTTCCCGTTTCATCAGGGCGCTCACCGCCATGGCCATGGCCAGATAGGTCTTGCCGGTGCCGGCCGGACCGATGCCGATGACGATGTCGTGCGTTTCGATCGCTTCGATGTAGGCGTTTTGTGTCGGAGTCTTCGGAGCGACGAACCGCTTCTTGGTCACGATCGTCGTCGAATTCGACAAGAGTTCTTTGAGCGGTATCTCGGGGTTCTGCCGCAAGGCGGTCAATGCGTGGGCGACATCATCGGGCTGGATCAACATGCCGTCGTTCGCGAGCCCGGCAAGCTCCGTGAGCACGCGCTCGGCATACCGTGTAGCGTCAGGATTTCCGTCGAGGGTGAGTTCCTCGCCGCGCGCCGAGAGGCGCACGCCAAGGTCTTCTTCGATCAGCTTGAGGTGCCGGTCGTGGTGACCGAACAAAACGGCGGTGTTGGTGCCTTCACGCAGTTTGAGTTTACGCACGAGGGCCGAAGCCCGTCCCTCCCTCTATTGCTAGATTGATTCTAGCAAAGCTGCGGCAAAGGGACAAGGTCAAGGTCTGGAAGGACCACTGGTCATGATTCAGCCTACGACGTCTTGACGGGAGCCGAGATGGAGAGCTCAAAGTCTTGTGTCACGAAGGCTCCCCGAGCGTCCTTGGCCATAATCCGGACACGCTGCACTCCGAACGCATTAGCCGGGGGAGCCCAGTGAAGCAGGCCCGATTGCGCATCGATGGTCATGCCGGCGGGGCCGGTCTCGAGGCTGAAGACGATCGCATCGCCATCGGGATCTTTGGCCTGCAGCTGATACGTATATTGCTTTGTCTCCAACATGGGGCTCGGGGTTGAGACGATCGTGGGAGGGCTATTGGTCAGCGAGTACGGGGTTGAGCGCACGATCGTCGGAGCTGCGAGCCCGTCGGTCGCAACGATTTCGACGTGCACCGCATCATTGGTCTTCAAGGAGGAGAGGTCAAGGCTGTTCTCTTCCGCTTCCCTGAGGAGGTCCCCACCCTTGTACCAGCGGTAGGTGACGCTCACCGGGTCTCCGTCCGGATCCACCACCTCCGCCTGTGCAGTCACCCGGCGCGACGGCGCTTCTTCCAGCACAACCGACGGGGAGGAGACGACGGGGCCGGTATTCGCAACGGTCAGGAGGCCGCTCACCATCGGTGCGCCCTCGCCTTTTCCGTCCGACGGGATAACTTCCACCTTCACCTGGTCTCCGCGTTTGAACAGACTCGGTTCAACCGTTTCCGTTGTACGCTCGGCGACGAGCTTGCCGTTGGCAAACCAACGATACCGGAATTTCAAGATATCTCCATCGAGATCCTGCGCCTGGACGTTCGCCATGAGAGGGCCCGACAAAATCACTGGCGTCGGCTGGATTGAGATTGCACGGATGGTGGGAGGATGGTTTCCGCCGGACGACGACGGGTTTTCGCCGTTCTCAACGGTCGGCATGCAGGCGAACAAGAGCCACGGTACCAGCAGAACGATCGGTGTCCTCGCGCCCACAGAGGTCCAAGGCCTTATGCCTTGGACCTGTGCAGCCGTTCCATTCGAATCACCTTCGATCATGCTCGATCAGATTCGTTCGTTGTTCCAGGACATGAACTGACTCCATACGGCTCCGGGCGTTTTCGGCGCCATTTTGTTCAGCAGGGAGTTGCTGGACTGGAAGTAGCCGGCCATCCCGGTCGGTTCAGCTCCAATCTGGATCGCCACCGACGACGCCACGCCTTCTCCTGCCGCTATCCTCCTTGCGCCTGCACCGGTCGAATCGGTCAGAATCGGATCCGGGTACCCGGTGCCGGTGAGATAGTACGTGCCGTACACAAAACTCTGGCCTGCCGCCGTACAGGCATCGGTGTACGGCATGAAGGTGGGCGAAAAGAGCGCCCCGCCGATCAAGGTCAGGTTGACGATCATACGCTCGGCCCCTAATCCCGCCGTCGAATCGGCCGCGACCAGTTGCAGCACCCAGCCGTCTTTGGCCGTCACGCTTGCGGTGCCGGTTTGAATGGTAGACAGCAGATCCGAGAAAGTCGCGACAGAACCAACGCCCGTCACGGCGGTGCCCGAGACGTTGGCGGTACTGACATCCAGGAGATTCTCGTGCAGACAGGATGTCAGCGATGTGCCTTGCGTACACGATCCGCTCACGACTTTGTCTTTCACACCGATAAGATATTGTCGATCCGTGCTGGTCTTATCGGACGTGTTAAAGAAACGGCCTGTTCCGAAAAAGACCCAGGAATTACTCGAGTTGTCCAACGTGACGGTGGCTGCGGCCGTCACCGGTCCGAGATCCAGTGGCGAGCCGCCGATCGTGACCTGTTGGACAATGACTGTTGGAATGCGCGTCCCGGAGACTTTTCCAGGGATCCCCCATGTCCCCACCGCCGTATCGGGCTTACAGGGATCACCCGAGCAGGTACCCATCGTGAGACGGTAGAACTTCCCCCACCATGTCGTGTGGGTCCCTGTGGGCGCAATCGCCCGCCCGACGTACACGGCATCGGATCGGAAGTCCAAGTCCCGATCATACGTGATCGGACTGGCCATGAAGCTCGGGTTCTGTGTCCCGGTTGCTCCAGAGAAATCGTCCAGGACCGGCATCGTTGACGTGATCCGACCGGTTGCACCAGGAAGGACCAACTCGGCCGCAAACAGATTCGCCCCTGCGGCCGCCTTGCCGTCGTATCCGTGGGGACCTGAGCCTGCGACCATGTACCATCGAGCATTGGTATGGGTGTTCTTGGCATCGCCGCTGGGACTGACCCTCACGATCGAGGGATAGCTCGTGGTCAATCCGAGAGACGACGAGGTGAAGGCGTTTAAGACTTTCGGATTGTCCGGATCGGTCACATCGAGCACGATGTACCCGCTGTAGAACGTTCTCGTGTCGTTCAGATCGGTCGTGTTCCCGTTGGCGTTGAAATCTGCGGTGTACGTCAGGGCCGGTCCGCCGTTGTTCCCGGCTGAGACTGCCGCGCAGGAACCGCAGCTGCCCCCGAACCGGAGTCCAACGATGAGGATCGTCCCCCAGCCATCGGGATGAATGCAGGTGTCGGGAACCGGATCCGTCGAACAGCCGGCTTCGGTGGCGGTGTAGGACGAAAAGATCCTCACATCGGTGGCTTTGGCTTTTAAATCGACGTACGACACATGCGTGTAATCATTCTGCGCCATCCAGCGCAATTGGGGTAAGAGATAATAGGGGATGAACGACCAGATCTCTTCTCCCAACGCAGGCTTGGTGGAATCGTTTGCGGTCGGACCTGTCGTGTAAAAGCCATGCTCGACGCCGTTACTGGCGTCACCGTCCGCTCCACGGTGTGAATAGCCTCCGTTAAACGCATGAAGCATCCCGTCGTTCGCCCCGACATAGACCGTGAGGCGTCGACTTTTCCACCGCTGCGCGAATCGGCGATACCCAGTATCGCCGTAGAGCACGTCGAACCGTTCCTGTGGTGTCCCGACCAGCGTCGGTGTCGAATTCACGATATCGCCCAGGCGCCAGACGAATGTGCCCGATTCGCCTGGAATCGTCTTGGTTCGGTTGCGCATGCTCGCCACCGCGTTCCCATTGACGTAACTAATGATATCGGCTGCGGTAAAGCTGCCGGACGCGTTCGCCTGCAGATAGGCCTTCCATTCGTTGGACGATAAACCCGTCGTCACGCTTCCGCCGTTGATCGCA
>DASVBB010000144.1:0-11179 GCA_036376045.1 Nitrospira sp. | reverse complement strand
GATGTTGGCCCCGTTGCCGTGGACTTCTTCGCCGATCGAGTGACCGGTCCGGTGGACGAACTGCATCCCGTAGCCGGCCGCGTGAATGACATCACGGCAGGCCCGGTCGACCTCGTAGCCGTAGGGATGCTGCCCGGCCCTGGTCCGGGCACGCACAAACTCCAATGCGGCGTCCCGTCCCCGCCTGACAATATCGAACACCGTGCGATGCTTCTCCGGCACTGTCGCCCCCGCAAAGGCGGTCCAAGTGATATCGGCGTACACCGCGCCGGAGACGGCTTGCTTTGCCCACAGATCGATCAACACCAAACTGTCCCGAGAGATCGTCGACGATCCGGCCGCAGGCGGACCGTAATGGGGATCCGCGCTATGCTCGTTCACTGCGGCGATCGGGGCGCTGGAGGTGAGCATGCCCGCGTCGTGGATGCGGGACAGGATGAACTGCTGCAATCCGTACTCCGTGAGGCCTTTTCCGTGCGTCAGGCTCTCTCGCACATGAGTGAAGGCCTCGTCGACAATGCGTCTGAGCGCAGCCGCGGCAAATTGATGGGACTCCAACTGCCCGTCGGTCCATCGCGATTCGAACAGTTGAATCAGGTCCCCCGAGCTCACCACCTCAATCCCGAAGCTTCGTACCAACTCCATGGTCCCAGCATCCACGCGTGAGACGTACGGCACCGCGTTCATCGGCGAATACTGCATCGCGATCTGACGGCTGCCGTTCAACAGCTGCCCAAGGAGCTGACGTTGCTGTTCCCACGACACATACTCAGCAGACACGCCTGGCAGCAGGTCCAGCACGTGAGGTTCAATGCGGTGAAGCAATTTCCGTGGATTACCTTCCGCCGGAATCCAATAATACCAGCGCCGGGTCACATGCATCGTCGGATCGAGCAGCAGCACGCGATAGCCGAGCGGATCACTGCCGCGAAAATCGTAAAACAGCCAGCCATCGATCCCGTGCTCGCGCAGGACGCGTTGGATTTCTGACACTCGCTGTGTCTGGGCGGCGTTCTGCATGGACGGCATCTTATCGTCGGTGCTCACGAGGGTCAACGAACAGGCGCCACTCCGGTCACCGCATGGTACAATACCCGCCCATGGTGATGGATCCTGCGTCCGAACTGTCCCAGTTCCGCGTCACGTTGTTCGTCGGCCCGCAATCGGTGCAGGGGAAACCCTTCACCCAATCCACGGTGTACAACGTCAAGAAGCGCAGCTGGAAAGGCGGAGTTCAGGTGGCGGTCGAATTGAACCAGACGCAGATCGATCGTCTCAGCGCGGCCATCGGCTTTCCCCAATGGTTAGAGGAGGCGCTCGCCACGGTTCCTGAGGACGAGCGTGCGTCCAATCACGAACGGGCACAGGAACTGCTCATCCAAGCCCTGTCATGGTGCAAACTGGATCTGTTGTTGCAATCCGGCATCACTCAGAAGAATCAATGTCTCACCTCCGACACATTCGTGCTCGAATTGGACGGAATTGCTCCACAAAAACGGGACTTCATCGCCACCCATGTGGCGGCAGAACTTGACCTTCTCCCACACAATCCCCGCTGATGAGACTCGTGGTAGGGGGTTTGCAAGCAACGTCGAATTTGTTATAACCCCACATCGCTGCATCCTGATCGCGCAGTACGGTGTCCAGCGGTGCAGCTAGGTTCACTCTGTAGTGGAAGGAGGACCCTCTGTGAAATCACATGTGTTCATCCCGACGGGTGCTGCGGGCATGTTCCGGCTCGTCGCGATTGGTGTTGTCGTTGCGTTCTGCACTATCGTGACGGTGCCCTCGGCCTGGAGTCAGGAGGCCCCTCAGTCCGCGTCACCCGACAGCACGGAAGGCGGGAGCGCATCCAGCGCCGGCATGGGTGCAGCGGCCGGCTTGTCGACAATACTGTATCTTCCCTTGAAGGCCGCTTTTGCGATCGGAGGGGGACTCGTCGGCGGTTTGGCCTACGCCTTTTCCGGAGGTAACGAGACCGCGGCAAAGAGCATTTGGACGACCAGCATGTACGGCACGTACATCATCACCCCTGAGCATCTGCGCGGTGATAAGCCCATTCGCTTTCTCGGCGTGCCGGAGCCTGACACGGCCACGGCCACCGCCCCGCTGGAGCCTGCTCCTATGGAGCCTGTTCGCTGAACGATGAAACCGCTCATCGGCGTGACACCCGATTTCAACGCCGGTGATCGAAAAGAATGGGGCGGGCGGGAACCCACCTACTTTCTGCGCGCCCGTTATGTCCGTGCGATCGAAGACCTTGGCGGCATTCCCCTCGTCCTTCCCCTGGTGGCGGATCTTGACGCCCGCCGGCGTTTGCTCACCCACATCGACGGCCTCCTGCTGACAGGCAGCGGCCCCGACCTGGCTCCGGAACTCTACGGGGAACGCCAGCAGTACAAGTTTCACGTCATGAGCCAGCGGCGCGCCACCTTTGAGCTCGAAATGGCGCAGTTGGCAAGGGCTGCAGATCTTCCGCTGCTCGGCATCTGCGGGGGCATGCAGGCGCTCAACGTCGCATTCGGCGGAAGCCTGTATCAGGATATCGGTGCTCAGCAGTCGCAACCTCTTCAGCACCGCCAATCGGCTTCGGCCACGCAACTCAGTCATGCGGTCAAGATCGTGCCAAAAAGCCTCCTGCACCGGGTCGTGAAAACCGGACGCCTGCGGGTCAACAGCTCCCACCATCAATCGGTGAAGGAGGTCGCGCCGTCGCTCACGGCCAGTGCGGTGGCGCCAGACGGCATCATCGAGGCCATTGAATCGCCTTCCCAGCGGTTCCTATTGGGCGTCCAATGGCACCCTGAGTTTCTCTTCGACCGTTACGAGCATCACCGCCTCCTGTTTGAAGCCTTTCTGAAGGCTGCACAACGAAGGGGCCGCTGACGCGATGTGGCCCTCGTGTCATGGAACTCGCAGATCGCCTGCTATACTTGGAAAGACATGGATCGTGACAATGTCCTCAGCCAGCCGTCCGTGACTCCCCCTGTCGTCGTGAGAGGCTCGGTGATCGCCCAGCTGTTCAGGACGAAGCCGATCGAACAAATCCTGGCTGACGCCGATCACCCCACCCACCGGCTGAGGAAATCACTGACGGCCTGGGATCTGACCTGTCTCGGGATAGGCGCGATCATCGGAACCGGAATTTTCGTGTTAATCGGTACGGCCATCGTCGGCGATGCGCACCGGCCGGGCGCCGGGCCAGGGATCGTGCTCTCCTTCATTCTCTCGGGGTTCACCTGTGCGCTCGCCGCCCTCTGCTATGCGGAAATGTCGGCGATGATTCCTGTCGCCGGCAGCGCCTACACGTTTTCTTATGCCACGCTTGGTGAGCTGCTGGCCTGGTTGACCGGTTGGAATCTGATTCTCGAGTACGGGGTCGCCTGCGTCGCAGTGGCAATCGGCTGGTCCGGCTACTTCAATAACCTCTTGCTGCTGGCAGGCATCCAATTGCCCGTCTGGGCGACTCGTCCCCCTGGGGGAGCGGAAGGAGGGATAGCCAACATACCGGCCGCCCTCATTGTGCTTCTCGTCACCGTCATTCTCGTCGTCGGGATTAAGGAAAGCGCCAGGGCGACCGGTGTCGTGGTCCTCATCAAACTCGCCGTCATCCTGTTCTTCATCGCGATCGGCAGCACGTCGATCGATCCGGCCAATTGGACACCGTTCATGCCACAGGGATTCGCGGGAGTGGGCGCCGCCGCCGCCATCGTGTTCTTCGCCTACATCGGCTTCGATGCCGTATCGACGGCCGCGGAAGAGGCCAAGAACCCCACCCGCGATGTGCCGATCGGCATTATCGGATCGTTGAGTCTCTGCACATTGCTCTATATCGCGGTCGCTGCCGTCCTGACCGGATTGATTCCATCATCGCAGATCGACATTCATGCGCCGGTGGCGGAAGCGCTGAGGCTCGTCGGCTTTAAGTGGGGCGCGGCGGTCATTGCGATCGGAGCCGTCGCCGGCATTACCAGCGTACTGGTCGTCATGATGCTCGGCCAGATTCGAGTGTTCTTCGCCATGTCGCGTGATCAACTGCTCGGGACCTGGCTCGCCGAGGTTCACCCCCGGTTCGGCACACCGCACCGCGCCACAATTCTGACCGGCATCGCCATCGCAATTCTCTCGGCATTCATCCCCATCGGTGAGGCGGCCGATATGACGAACATCGGCACGTTCTTCGCGTTCGTCCTGGTGTGCATCGGGGTCATTGTGCTGCGGTATACCAGGCCAAACCACCCCCGACCGTTTCGGCTGCCATTCATGCCGGTCGTGCCGATTCTGGGAACGCTGGCCTGTCTCGGACTGATGTGGCAGCTCCCCCAGCTGACATGGCTCCGTTTCGGGATTTGGACGATCATCGGCGTCGTGATCTACCTCGCCTACGGCTTGAAGCACAGCAGATTGTCAGCGCAGGCTGTTGAGCCCGCCTCGCGCGCCTGAGGCATCCCCAGCTCCAGCATTCAGCTTCAGCGTGTCCAGAACGCCCTTAGAGTTCTGCTAACTGGTTTCGCCTGCCGGTGGGGGTGTGGGAGTCGATGGGGCGGAAGAAGCCGGTGAAGACGGAGCACTCGTCGGTGCCGCAGCACCGGCGGGAGCAGCAGGCTTCGGCGCGGCGGGAGGTTTGGGTGGCGCTGGTTTCTCGGGTTTGACGCCGCCTTCCCAGGACGGGCCTGAGTACATGTCGGCGGAGAGCCCCCCCTTGGCTTTCCATTTCTCTTCGAAATCCGCCGCGGCTTTGTTCGGCGACTCGCCGATTCCAACTACCCCGTTCCAAGGGTACACTTTCGGACCGATCTGGCATGAACCATTGGACCGCTTGAGGTAGAGCGCGATCGGATTTCCTCTGTAGGGTCCGAGATAAATGTGGACACACCCTACGTATTCAAGCAACTGCGCCATGCCGGTCTCCAGGGAGGGGCATGATGCCACAATGCGCGGGGGGAGGCAAGGAGGCGGCCAGTTTGGCGCCGGCGAGGCGCGGCAGGGCATCGCGTTATGACGATATTGCCAACGATTGTGCAGGACGTTTGCGAATGAGGAAGACGCCTACCACAAGCACCATGATGACGGTCACGTTCAATCCCACATCCATCAGGTATTGATAAAACTGTGTTTCGGTCATATTGAGTTGATGGGACAGTTCCGCGCTCGCCGTGAGCACCCGCCTCGTGCAGGCGATAATGCCGACCGCCAGATACGGCTCCAGGTCCAGTACCTCGGTCTGCAGAAACCGGATGACGGTTCGAAACAGCTCCAGCAGGATGATCACGAGCAAGAGATCATTCAACAGCTTCAAGCCGGAAGGCAGCAGCCCCGTATGGCCGGCTCCCGTCAGGAAGACATACCAGGCATGGGCGAAGATGACCATGCCGAGCACGAGCAGGCTGAAACCGGCGGTGAGATACCCGAGCCGGTCGAGCCATTCCATCGCACCGCACCAGCGCTTCATCACTGCCTTACGGTCCTGCATGGGCACCTCCGTGAGATGGACTATGCATTCCCTTCAGGAGCGTTCGGAGGCGGCTCGGATCCTCTTATTTGATCGTAGCGCAACTCGCGCTTAGAACTGACCGTCAACGAATGGCCGCAGCACCGGATTTCCTTGAAGCCCGCCCCTCCGTCCATGATCATGACCCGCAACCCGCATGAATCGGGATGCAGTTTTTTTTCATCGAGTACGATGGCCGCTGGCATCTGACCCCGTTTGCGGCCCTTCGAGACCGCCAACGCAGGAACCACATCATCGACCGTTAATTCATGGTCGCAGCAGACAATCTTTTCAAACCCTTCACCGCCCGCCATGACCTTCACGACAAGTCCGCAAGATTCGGGGTGCCGCTTGCGTTCGTCGATGAGATCGCCTTTTTTGATGCCCATGTGCAGCGCTCGCCTTTACGGTTAGACGGCCTTGGACACCGATGTCTTTTCCATCCGGATGCTTGCCTGCTGGATGCTCTGCAAGAGGGCCTGATGTGTCCGGCAACCGGCTATCAACTTCGCGTCGGAGATCACCGCCGGCCGGTACGGCAATAGATAGCGTTGCTTGATCCGCTGAATCCTCATCACCGATTGATCGAGACGAGCCGTAGCGATGGTACCCGAAGCCACGGCCTTCTCCACCGCTTCGAACGCAGCAATTTCCCGGTCGCGCTCCTTGCAAATCAAAAGTATGTCGCATCCAGCCAGGAAGGCACGGACCGCCGCGTCACCGGGACCATAATGATCCACGATCGCATGCATCTCGAGATCGTCGGTCAGCACGACTCCATCGTACTGCATCTGTTCCCGAAGGAGGTGGGTGATGACGTCGGGAGACAGCGTCGCGGGGAGCCGGTCGTCTAGCGCCTTGTAGAGCACGTGCGCGGTCATCAGCGTGGCAATGCCGGCGGCAGTGGCCCGGCGAAATGGAGGAAACTCGACGGCCTCCAAGCGCTCTCGCGACGCCTCGACCACCGGCAGCTCCTTATGCGAGTCGGCGGTCGTATCGCCATGCCCCGGAAAATGTTTGCCACAGGCCACAACCTTGTGATCTTGAAGTCCCGACGCAGTGATCATCCCCAGCTCCATGACGGTGTCGGCAGAAGAGCCGAACGCCCGGTCTCCGATCACCGGGTTGTCGGGATTGCTGTTGACGTCCAAGACGGGCGCCATGTTCATGTTGATGCCGACAGCTTTCAATTCTTTGGCGATCGTTGCAGCAGCCGCATAGGCCAGCTCGCCGGAACGACAGCGGCCGATCAGCTCGCCGGGCGGAAAGATCGTAAAGCCCTTGGGCAGGCGGGAGACACGGCCCCCTTCCTGGTCGATGGAAATCAACAGCGGCGATTTGGGACTGCAGTGCTGGAGATCGTTGGTCAGTTCGACAATCTGTTCGACGGATTCCAGGTTCCTTGAGAAGAGGATCACACCGCCGGGCTTGTACTCTTTCAGGAAGGCCGCAAGGTCCGGGGTCACGCTCGTGCCAAGGAAGCCGACCATGAAGAGCTGACCGATTTTCTCGCGCGACGTCAACTCGAGACGCGCCACGTCACAGGCTCCGATCGATGAGGTATTGGATCAAGAGCCTGGTGCCGATGCCGGTCGGCCCTTTGGGAATGTAGGCACGCTCCCGCTCGCTCCAGTCGGTGCTCGCAATATCGATGTGCACCCAGGGACCATCGCCGGCGAACTTGCTCAAGAAGAGGGCCGCCGTGATCATCCCGCCTCCACGTCCGCCGATGTTGCGCATATCGGCGACGTCGCTGCGCAGCTGTTCGAAATAGTCCTCCCACAGCGGCATCTCCCATACCCGCTCGCCGGCCTTTTGTCCGGACTTTTCGACTTGCGCCTTCAACTTGTCATCGGTGCCGAACATCCCGATGGCGAACTGGCCGAGCGCGACCACACAGGCGCCGGTGAGCGTGGCAATGTCGACCAACGCGGAGGGATTATACCGTTGGGCATACGCGAGCGCGTCGGCGAGAATCAAACGGCCTTCCGCGTCGGTGTTCTGCACTTCGACCGTTTTCCCCGACAGCGTCTTGACAATGTCCCCCGGCTTCATCGCCCGGCCGCCAGGCATGTTTTCTGCGACCGGAAGGATGCTGACGAGACGCAGGGGCAGTCGCAGACGGGCGGCCGCTCTGACCGCCGCGAGCACCTCGGCGCCGCCGGTCATGTCCGCCTTCATGTGCTCCATGTTTTCAGCAGGCTTGAGCGAGATCCCTCCCGTATCGAAGGTGATCGTTTTTCCGATGAAGACCACCGGACGCTCGTCCTTCTTCTTCGAGCCGTTGTATTCGAGAATGATGAACTTGGGCGGTTCGTGACTGCCGCGCGCAACACCCAGGAGGGCGCCCATGCCCAGCTGTTCCATATCTTTCTGTTCGAGAATTTTCAGGTTCAGCGCTTCCTCTTTTGCGACCCTCTTGGCCTCGTTGGCGATACGCGTGGGCGTCATCACGTTCGATGGGTGATTGCAGAGGTCACGGACCAGGACGGCGGCTTCCGCCGTCGCCACGCCGCGACGTATGCCTTCCGACACAGGCCGCAAATGAGCCTTCTGCTGAGTCACAATCATCATCCGTTCGACGTTGGTCGGAGTTCCGTTGTCGCTCCGATAGGCGGTGAATTGATAATTCCCCAGTATCGCGCCTTCCGTCATCGCCTGCGCGACCTCGAGCGGAGTCTGGCCTCTGGGCGTCACCGCCGGCAGGAGGGCCGTGAACGAATCGACCTTGCATTGACGCACTCGCTTCACGGCATGACCCAGTGCTTGACGGACCGCGTCCAACGTCAGCTGGTGCTTTTTCCCCAATCCCACCAGCAGCAGCCGCTTTGCGGGCACTTTGCCATGCGTATGATAGACCAGTACCTCTCCGGCTCTGCCCTCGAACTCCCGCGACTGGAGCAGGTCACGCAACGAGCCGTCCAGGATCTTGTCGAGTCCGGATGCATCCGATTTGCCCAGCTGTTCGCCTTCGCAATGCGTGAGCACGAGCAGTTCGGCCACTTCAGCTTCAGCACGGCTCACCTTCGCGTCAATCTGCATCATCTTCATGTGTACTCCCTCGTACTCTTCGTTGCGGCTGTTCTCAGACGCCGCGCATGTCGGGCGTCCAAATCAATTTGTGCAGCTGGAGCTGCAGCCGGACAGGCAGACGATCCGCCAATATCCATTCCGCCAACTGCCGGACATCCAACGAGCCGAACACGGGGCTCATAAGGACGGGGCAGCGGCTCGCCAACTCGTACTGCGCAAGCACATGACACGCCCAATCATAGTCGGACCTGTCAGTCAGAACGAATTTGACCTCGTCTTTCCCGGTCAAGCGATCAAGGTTCGGCCAGTGCATCCGGTCCGACATGCCGCTGCCGGGGCACTTCACATCGAGAATCACATGGGCACGCGCATCCACTGCGGCGGTATCGATCGCGCCGCTGGTTTCGATCAATACGTCGAACCCTCTTTCACAGAGCCTCGCGATCAGCGTCAAGGATTCCGGCTGGGCGAGAGGCTCGCCACCCGTGACCTCCACCAGTCGACAACCATAGGACTCGACCTTCGCCAGAATCTGGTCAATGGACTGCCCGCTCCCGCCATAAAATGCATATTCTGTATCGCACCAGGTGCAGCGGAGCGGACAGCCGGTCAGCCGGACGAAGACGCAGGGCTGTCCTGCGAACGTGGATTCGCCCTGAATGCTATGGAAGATTTCCGTGACGCGCATCGTCAGGTCCAATCCACGACGGGCCAGCCCCGGTCCCGCGCAATCCGTAGCATACCGCGGATTGGGTTGACCACGACCGGATACCCCACCAGCTCAAGAATTTCCGTATCGCCCGGGCTATCGCCGTACGCAAATGAGCTCGCCAGATCGAGACCCTTCTCCTGAGCGTGCGAGGCGATCAGCTGGCGTTTTCCAATTCCGTAGGGGAGAGGAGGAACGACCGCGCCGGTATAGCGGCCGCCACGATGCTCCAGCCGTGCGGCGAACAGGGTGTGGATGTTCAGCGCGGCCGCAAGCGGGGTAATCAAAAAATCCGGTGCGCCGGAGATCAGAATGAGCTGATGTCCGGATTGGCGATGTGCTTCCAGCCGTTCGCGGGCTTTTCCGGAAATTCCCCCGAGCATTTCGTCCTGAAAAAACTCCTTGGCGCAAGCCTCAATCACGGAAGGATCTTTGTCTTCGAGATAGACCTTCCGCTCCCGCAGGGAATGAATCGTCACGGGCGGACCCTGCCGAATCAACCAGAAGAGGCTCCGCCGGAATTCGCTCCAACCCACGAGCCCTCTTCGCCACAGGTAGCGGAAAAATCGCACCTCGCAAGCCTCTCCCGGAATGAGCGTGTTGTCGACGTCGAACAGCGCAGCCAACGCGGCCGGCGAGGCGGTCGTGGCGGCCCGAATGAGAGAGGGGTGGAGATCGTGATAGCCGTGCATGGTATTGGATCAATTGGCGAGCAATAGACGGCCAATCTTACAGAACAGGCCGTTGATTGACAAGGATTTTGGCCTACTTCTATAATGCCGCTCCCTCTTGAAAACGAATGCTCGAAACTCTGAGGCCCGCTCAAAATGTCCTTGAACGAGGCCGCAGGAAGCGAAAATGCCGAGGCGTACACGGTGGTTACGCCGCAGTGCAGCAGGCGACCGAGAACGAAGTTGAAGGGCATTTTCAGGGTCATGAACGGCGGGATGTTCAAAAAGGTCAATTGGACTTTTTCAACATCCCGCAAAAGCCGAAGTGGTGGAATGGCAGACACGCACGTTTGAGGGGCGTGTGGCGCAAGCCGTGCGGGTTCAAGTCCCGCCTTCGGCACCAACATATCCCGTGACACACGGAGCACCAATGTCCCTTGCCGGTGCCACTTCCTTACGCCGCCGCGGTGTCTCGTCGGCCAAGTCCTCCTCGATCCGGCTGCTCCTGGTCGACGATCACGAGGTCGTTCGCGTCGGGCTGCGAACAGTGTTGCACAACAATCAGGGCATCACGATTGTCGGCGAAGCCGACAGTCGGGCCCATGCGGCATCGGAAGCCAAACGCTTGCGGCCGGACGTGATCTTGATGGACGTCCGCCTGCCTGACGGGTCCGGCGTGGAGGCCTGCCGTGAAATTCTGTCAGAACAACCGACGGCGCGAGTGATCTTCCTGACCTCCTACACGGACGACGATTCCGTCCTTGCCGCTGTCCTGGCTGGGGCCTACGGGTATGTGTTGAAGGAGATTGATTCGGCGGCGCTGATACGCGCGATCCGGACAGTGTCCACCGGCCGTTCGATCCTCGACCCGGCCGTGACGAAGCGCGCGCTCGAATGGATCAAGACGGTTCCCACCGCGGAAGGTCCTGCACGTCCCTCCTCACTTTCCCCCCAAGAAGAACGCGTCTTGGCGCTGGTCGCGGACGGATTGACGAACAAAGAGATCGCGTCAACGCTCAAATTGAGCGACAAGACCGTCAAGAATTACCTGGCAAATATGTTCCAAAAGCTCCATATCTCCCGACGGGCTCAAGCGGCGGCATTCTTCGTCAAGCGCACCGTATAGCCCCGCACTCGGCGAATGAGCCGGCGGAGACCCGGGATCACCGCAACCAGCAGAACCGCGCGCCACCCACCATGACTTCGCTCTGGACAGTCTCTATAAATGCCTGCTTGGGTGGTCTGGTGGTCGCCGTCGGCGCATGGCTGGCTTCG
>DASVBB010000201.1:0-5438 GCA_036376045.1 Nitrospira sp. | reverse complement strand
TCACGTTGGCACCGACATCGTCCTGGTCCGCCCTGAGGACGGTCAATTCAAGAAGCCGGGGATCGTCTCGCCCCGGACGAGATCATCATAACTTTCCCTGGCGCGGATGACATGCACTTCATTATCCTTGATCAGCACCTCTGGCACGCGCGGCCTCGAATTGTAATTCGAGGCCATCACGAATCCATAGGCACCCGCACTCATGATCGCCAGCAAATCCCCAGGTTTGACCTCAGGCAGCAAGCGATCCTTGGCCAGAAAATCACCTGATTCACAGACGGGTCCCACGACATCGACAGAATGCTTCGGCCGGTGGTTCAGGGCCTCCGACACCGGACGGATGTCGTGGTAGGCACTATACAAGCTTGGCCTGATCAGGTCGTTCATCGCCGCATCCACGATGATGAACCGCTTGCTCTCGCCGATTTTTTCGTACAAGGCCTTCGTCACCAGGATCCCGGCGTTACCGACGATCACTCGGCCGGGCTCCATGACCAACGTGAGATCCAATCCCGTGACAAGCGGCGAGACGGCATCGGCCAATTCATGCGGGAGAGGCGGTTTTTCGTCCGAGTAGGTGATGCCCAATCCGCCGCCGATGTTGAGATACCGGATGTTGATCCCCTGCCCCTTGAGTGTGTTGACCAGGACGATGACTTTTTTCAACGACTCGACAAATGGCGTGACTTCGGTCAGTTGCGAACCGATATGTGCGTGGACGCCCACGATGTGAATGTGCTTGAGCGTTGACGCCACACGGAACTCTTCCAAGGCCCGGTCGGCGGCAATGCCGAACTTGCTCTTCTTTAACCCCGTCGAGATGTACGGATGCGTTTTGGGATCAATGTCGGGATTGATCCGCAGCGCGACCGGCGCGATCTTGCCTACCGAAGCGGCCACGTCGTCGATGGCATGCATCTCGGCCGACGACTCGATATTGAACATCAAAATGCCCGCCTTCAAGGCATCTCGAATCTCCTCGACGTTCTTCCCCACCCCGGCAAAGACGATTTTGGACGGCGCCACCCCGGCCTTCAACGCACGAAATAGTTCCCCGCCGGAGACGATGTCCACCCCGCTGCCTTCCTTCGCCATCAGACGCAAAATCGCCAGATTGGAGTTCGCTTTCATGGCAAAGGCAATGAGATGGGGAACGTTCTTGAACGCGCTGTCATAGGCGCGAATGTGCCGGATCAGCGTGGCATGGCTATAGATGTAACAGGGCGTGCCAACCTGTTTGGCGATCTGGCTCACCGGCACCTGTTCGCAGTACAGCTCCCCCTGCCGGTATTCAAAATTATGCATCCTGAAAATCCTCGATCAGCATTTCCAGACCGACCAGCGACAGGCCTTGCATGGAGGTCTCGAACGCATCCTTGAATTTGCGATATCGCACTTTCACGTCGGGAACCGCAGCTTTGATAGCGTCAGAATCCACAAGCGCTTTGAGCGCGTCGGGAGCGGCCAGTTTGAGGTGTTCGAAATTGACGATGATATCCATCTTCGCCTTTTCAGCCGCTTCCTTGATTCGATTGATGAGTTCGTGCACATTCAGCCGGTCCAGCGTCCCTTCAAGGTCCATGAACAAGGCGGCGAATTTGTCGTGACGCTTGACCTTGATATTTAGCGTCAATTGTTGCGCGGACGGCGCTTTCGGATCAAACCGCTGCTTGAGGGCGTGCAAGGCGCTGGGAATCAGATGCTCCGTATCGAGCACGGGCAGCTTCGCCTGCAGATTTTTGAGTACTGCCGCGAGCGGAGACAAGTTCCCCTTCGGACAGCTCCGTTTCACCAATTTGCGGAATTCGCGGTTCATCTCCCACCGGGCGAGCAACCGCTGCTTCGTCCCCGCCAGCCGGTACCAGATGTTGGGCAATGAATAGAACTGGTGGTTCGCCCAGTGAAACCCTTCCTGGAGCTGCTCCGGGGTCATCCGGCTCGGTTGAAACACGACATGCTTCCCGTCGTACTTCGACCAATCCCGGTCGAAGATCCGTCCGGCATTGTTATACCGGTCGAACAATGCCGTTCCCGGCAGCGGCGTCAGCACATTGAAATATGCGAGCTCGACGTGGTTCTTCGTCAGAAAATCGACGGCCCGCTCGAATACCGCTTCGTCGTCGCTGTCGAACCCGAAGACGATGCCGGGATTCACCATGATGCCGTATTTATGGAACATCTTAATCTCTTGTGAAAACTTCTGAACCCTGTTGAACGGCTTATTCGTTTCATCGAGGCTGTCTTCGTCCAGCGACTCCATACCGACGAACACCGAGACGCAGCCGCTTTCTGCGGCCAGTTTGACCATTTCCTCGTCGTCGCCCAGAAACAGTGTCGACTGGCAGCCCCACTTGATCTTGAGCGGCTTGATGGCGGTCCACAGTTCGCGACAGTAGGCCCGGTTGCTATTGTGCAAGTCGTCGACGAAGGCGACGATGCTGCCGTCTTCAAGGCCGATCCGGATCTTCAGCGTCGAGAGGAAGGCGCGCCACAGCGGTTCGTCACGGATGCGCTCAACCAGCTCACTGCGCACCCAGCGCTGCACGTTCTTTAATTCCGACACCACCTCATCGACCGGCCGGCGCCTCGTGGTCTTGCCATTGAACGGCGAAACGCTACAAAACTCGCAGTCGAAGTGACAGCCTCTCGTCGTAAAGCTGCACTGCCGGGTCATGTAGGAGTCCGGACTCAACAATTCGACACGGGGAGGCTTGTATCGCTCCAAGGAGGGAAACGCGGTCATCTTGTACATACGCTGCATGTTGCCGGCTTCATAATCTTCGACCAATCGAGGCCAGAGATCTTCGGCCTCGCCGCAGACAATGGCGTCTGCATGCTGGAGCGCTTCGTCCGGGCAATAGGTCGGATGCACGCCGCCCATGACCACCGTCCTGCCCCGTTTTCTAAATTCCTTCGCAATCTCATAGGCCCGCGGGGCATAGCACGTCATGATCGAGAGGCCGACCATGTCGCACGGATGATCGAAGTCGATGTCCTCCACCGCTTCATCGACCAGATCGACCTCCCAGTGGTCGGGGGTATAGGCCGCAATGGTCGGCAAGCTGAGTTTCGGGAACCAGACGGCCCGTCTCTCCGAGGCCGTAAGATGATACTGGTTGTCCCGAGGGTAGGGGTCGACGAGCAAAAGCCGCTTATTCATCGGAGATTTCAGCGGCTGTCCCTGTCGCGTCGGTTGGATCAGTGTCATCAGTCGTTCCTCCACTTTGCCATAAGGCTCAGACCGTTCGGTTCGTAGTTTACGCCCTTACCGCGTTCCGACAGGATGGAGCGGCGGCAAATCGACGTCCTGCCCCTGCGGCTCCAGTACGACCGGAGCTTCTTCCGCTTCCTGTTTTTTGGCCGCTTCCAACGCATCGAGCTGTTTTTGCCGCTGAATGGTCGGTGCGACTCCCACGTCTTCGGGCGGGATCGGCGCTCCGACAACACCGCAGGCCGCAGACATCACTGCCGTGACAATAACGATGCTTCCCTTCACGATAACAGCCGTTCCAGTTGTTTGATCCGCTGCTCGACTTGACCTCTGGCCGTACCGCCGATCTGGGCCTTGCGATCGATCGCCGACTGCACGGTCAGCCGTGCAAAGACGCCCTTGTCGAAACGGTCCGAGAACTGCCGCAGTTCCTCGAGGGTGAAGGACGTGAACTCACGTCCGCGTTCCAGCGCCGACCGTACCACTCGGCCTGTCACGCCGTGGGCTTCGCGAAACGGCATGCCCTTCCCGACCAGGTAATCGGCCAGTTCAGTCGCCAGCAGTCCTCCGCCCTGAACGGCCTGTTTCAAACTCTCCCGGTTTACTTTGAGCCGACGCATCAATTCCGTCAAGACTTGAAGCGACGCCGTCACCGTGTCCAGAGCATCGAACAGCGCCGGCTTGTCCTCCTGCAAGTCCCGATTATAACTCAATGGGAGTGCCTTCATCGTGGTCAAAAGATTAATCAGCTGGCCATAGACCCGGCCTGTTTTGCCCCGGATCAACTCCGGCACGTCGGGATTCTTCTTTTGGGGCATCATGCTGCTGCCCGTGCAAAATCCCTCCGGGAGATTGACAAACCCGAATTCTTGGGATGACCACACGATGAGCTCCTCGCTCAATCGAGACAAGTGCATCATCGTAATCGATAGTGCCGCGGCAATTTCAATCATGAAATCGCGGTCGGACACCGCGTCGAGGCTGTTCGTGGTGACTTGGGGAAACCCCAGCAGCCCGGCCGTATAGCGCCGATCCACCGGATAATTTGTGCCCGCTAGAGCCCCGGACCCCAGAGGCATGACGTTCAATCGTTTATGCGCATCCTGGATGCGGCCTTTGTCCCGCTCGAGCATATCGACGTAGGCCAGAAGATGGTGTGCAAACAACACCGGCTGCGCCCGCTGGAGGTGGGTATAGCCCGGCATCGCGACGGAACGGTGTGCCTTCGCCTTCGCCACGAGCACGCGCTGACAGTCCTGAAGCCGTTTGGCAAACTCCTCGAGTTGGCGGCGGAGATAGAGCCGGATGTCCAGCGCGACCTGATCGTTGCGGCTTCGGCCGGTATGCAGCTTGCCCCCCAACGGACCGATCAACTCTGTGAGCCGCCGCTCAATCGCCATGTGAATGTCTTCGTCCTGCGGAGCAAATTTGAAGCGGCCACGGTCCAACTCGGTTTTGACTGCCTCGAGTGCCCGCACAATCGTGCGTGTCTCACCGGCGGTCAGCACGCGCGCCTTCTCCAAGGTTTTACAGTGGGCGACGCTGCCCTGGATGTCCTGCGCGTAGAGCCGCCGATCCACGGTCACCGAGCCGGTAAACGCTTCGACCAGCCGGTGCGTGGGCTCACGAAACCGGCCGCTCCAGGCCTTCCCGTCGCCAAATCCGTTGTCTGTCCGGCCCTTCGTCATCAGGACGATGCTTTCTTGCGTTGCGCGCGGATCTTCAAGCGCAAGGCGTTCAGGCGGATGAAGCCCTCCGCGTCTTTCTGGTTGTACACGTCGTCCTCTTCGAAGGTCGCAATGTCGAGGCGGTAGAGGGAGCGCTTCGATTTCCGCCCCGCCAGGGTGCAGCTGCCCTTGTAGAGTTTTACGCGCGCTGTGCCGCTGACGTCCCGCTGCGCCTCGTCGATCGCGACTTGGAGCATCTCACGCTCGGGACTGAACCAATACCCGTTGTAGATCAAGCCCGCGTAGCGGGAGATCAGACTGTCTCTCAAATGCAAGACCTCGCGGTCCATCGCCAACGATTCCAAGCCACGGTGAGCCACATGCAGGATTGTACCGCCCGGCGTTTCATAGACACCGCGGGACTTCATGCCGACATAGCGATTTTCGACCAGATCGACCCGCCCGATACCGTGCGCGCCGCCCAACTTGTTCAGATGGGTGAGCAGCGCGGCCGGACTCATTTTCTTCCCGTCCACCGCCACAGGGTTGCCGGCCTCATA
>DASVBB010000196.1:0-2028 GCA_036376045.1 Nitrospira sp. | reverse complement strand
CACTGGAGATTCGTGATCTTGATTTCGCAGACGCTGCCCTTGGGACAGAGGTAGGTCGCGTATGGCCCACCCTCGCCGAATGTGACCGTCCACGAGCCGTACCCCAGCCCGCTATTCTCATCCAAGACATTTCCGAGTTGGGTAATAATCGAACTCACGCCTGCGGGAAAGTCCTTCTCCGTTCGCTGTTGCCAGTCACGGGACTCGCTGGCACATCCCGCGATCAGCAACAGACAGGCAACATGCAGAATGCGTGGTCGCATGACGGAAGATCTCCACTATTGAGATACGTATACATAGGTGCACTTAGTCTATTACCTTCCTGCGGCGCCCCCTTTCCCTCCACTAGGGGACTCCCTAGTCCGCGATGGATAGGGACTTTTTCGCCAGGATTTTCATGCATCATCGACCGGATGCAAGGGACGGCTATCTACCCTGAGGAGAAGACAGTCAATGTCGTGGAACTGTTGGTGCCTGAGGTCAAGAGCGAGCTCGCGCAGCAGGTGAAGCGAGAGATCATCCTCCGCGGGCTCCCCGCCTTTTTTTAAGGACCGGACGAGATCCTCCATGTTCGCATCTTGGGGGCCGGCGATGATCTCCAGTTCCACGACTTCGCCTTCATAGCGCGCGGAGAGATGGATCGTCTTTTTCTTTTTTTTCGCCGTCTCGGCGGCGTCCTGGGACGACATCAGATAGAGCAGCGCTTCCTCGGTGACGAGTTCCAGGCGACCCACTGCCGCCTGATCCCACCCGATCTGCGTGGCGAAGCGGCGAACAAAGTCGTGCGCGAGACGGATCGACCCGACGTCGGGCTGTAGCGACAACCGGTTCTTCGAGCGATCGCGCGCCGCGAGCAACAGCATCAGCGCCACCGCAATCAGCCCGCCCGAGGTCATGCCATTGTTTAATAGCGTGCGGGCCCACTGCGGCAGTTGCTCCTGAAAGATCTGCTGGTTTTGAAAGCCCACCCCCAGCCAGAACGCAATGCCGACGACGAGTCCATTTTCATAAGTCAGGCCATGTTCTGCCACCAGGCGGATACCCTGGCCGAACAGCATGATGAGCACGAGGATGATGTAGCCGCCGGCGACCGGATCCGGCACGGCCAGCAGCAGGCTGACGATTTTGGGCGAGAAGGCGATGAGCGCGAGAAAGGCGCCGCCGTACAGGGCCACGCGGCAGGCCGCCACGCCGGTGATTTCGACCACGGCAATGCTCGTCGCGTAGGTCGTGGCCGGCAGCGTGCCGGCGAGACCGGAGAAGAAATTCCCCAGTACGTCGGCATACATGGCCCCCTGCACCGATCGGAAATCGACCGCTCGGTCACGACGATGCGACACGCGCTGGATGGCGGTGGCATCCCCGTAGGTTTCGATCAGGTCGATGAGCGTCACGATGATGAACGCGGGCAAAAGCGCCCAAAAGCGGCTGTCGAACGAGAGCTCCAGGCCCGGCCACGAGGAGTCCGGCAGGCCGATCCACGGTTGTGCTCTGACGTGCGAGAGATCGATCATCCCAAACCACCCTGCGACGGCGCATCCCACCAGGATGCCGATGAGCGGAGCCCACAACCGGAGGGTGCGCGTCCCGAAGAGCGCAATGCCGATGATGACGGCGAAGGTCGTGGTTGCGGTGATGGGTGCCGCGAGAGGCCCGGCGTGCAGCGACTCCGGCACCTTGTTCAGCAGGTCAAAGGCAATCGGAAAGACGCTCACCGCGATCAGCATGATGACCGTGCCCCCGACCGTCGGGGTCACAATCCGGCGAAGCGTCGAGAGCCGGTTCGCAAAATACAACTGAAACAGCGACGAGACGACGACCAGGCTCATCAGCAACGGAAGTCCTCCGTCCATCACCGCCGAGATCCCCACGGCGATGAAGGCACCAGAGGTCCCCATGAACAGGACATAGCCCGCCCCGAACCGGCCCAGCGGACGGGCCTGGAGCATGGTGATCAGGCCGCTCACGAGCAGAGCGGCAAAGATGGTCCAGGAGGCGCGCTCCATGTCGACGGCGGCTGCGCGCAGG
>DASVBB010000018.1:0-4159 GCA_036376045.1 Nitrospira sp. | reverse complement strand
GGGTGTGATCTCCAAATCCCGATGACAGGCGGCAAGCAATTCCTCCATCGACCCGGCTTCTTTTTCCAGTTCGTTAACGAAGATAAGGGTGGGCAAGCCGAGCGCCTTGACGTGAGACCACAGCCGGAGCAGTTCGCTGCGAATGCCGCTTGCCGGACTGAGGACGACGATCACTGCGTCCACCGCCTGCAGGGCCGTGATCGCTTCGCCGAGCAGACTGAGCGCCCCCGGCGTGTCGACCAGATTGATGGTGGTGTGATTCCAGGAGCAGCGAAGGAGACTGGTGCTGACGGAGCTGCGATGGTGAATTTCTTCCGGCTCAAAATCCGAGACCGTCGTGCCCTGCATCACCGAGCCCAGAGTCGGAATGACGCCGGTCGTCAAGAGGATCGCTTCGACCAATGACGTCTTACCCGCCCCTCGATTGGCGATGACAGCCACATTTCTGAGAGACCTCGCACCAGGCTCGTTCATAGGACCCTCCTTGGTCGTTGCGGAGGGCATCCGCCCTCGCGCATGTCATGACGAATTACATGGTCGCCTGCTCCCTTGTGTTATGCATGATGCGTCAACCAGCCCTGGTCGGCGAAACTGACGTAACTCCCGTCGCCGATGACGAGATGATCCAACACCCGAATACCGAGCACCTCCCCTGCCGAGACCAGCCGCGCGGTCAGGACATGATCTTCCTGGCTCGGCGTCGGATCGCCGCTCGGATGATTGTGCAGAAAGATGACCGCAGCGGCGGATTCCTTGACGGCCATTGTAAACACTTCGCGCGGATGCACGATACTGAGCGTTAGGCTCCCTGTCGAGACCGTGGCATCGCGCAGGATCGCGTGCTTGGCGTCCAACAACACGACTTTAAAAATCTCGTGACGGAGATGGCGCACCGCAGGGTGATAATGCTCGAACAGGTCGCGGCTGGAAGAAATCCGCATGCCTTTGGACAAGGGAGACGCCAGCGAACGCTTCCCCAGTTCCAATGCCGCTTTGACCTGAGCGGCTTTGGCCTCTCCCACGCCTTGAACGGCACAGAGCTCTTCAATGCCGCAATGGGCCAAGCCGGCAACGCCGCCGAGGCGATCGAGCACTTCCATACTCACTTGCACCGCCGAGGAGCGTTGCCGGCCGACACGCAGGAGAATCGCGAGCAATTGCGCGTCCGTCAGGGCATCGGCGCCCTGTGCCAGGAGCCGCTCGCGCGGACGTTCGGTCGCCGGCCAGTTGGCAATCCCCTGCCGAACGATCTTTCGACCCACGACGCTTCTCCTTGAACAAAAATATGACACGTTGAACGTTTTTGTACTACGGGAATGCCCTCTTCAGGCCCGCTGGTAACAAATACGTACCGTCTAACATGTTGAAATTACGTATCGACAAAAATTGGTTCGGCTTTTGCTTCGCTACGCCCCAGCTGCGCACCGCAACCAGGGAGGACTCGATGGAATGTCCGAAATGCAAAGGGCTCATGATGCTCGAGCGGTTCTCAGACTTCTTTCTGATCTTCTACGCATGGAAGTGCATCAACTGCGGCGCCATCATCGATCGGACGATCTCCAACAACCGGCGCAAAAGCCTGGCTGCGCGCGATGCCCAGCCGGTGCAATCCGAGCAACCCTCAGCCGCCACGCGCTAACCCTCCGCTCGCGTCGCAGCGCGAGCGCAGGGCGGTCGCGAACACACCGCCGCGGGTTCCCTGCCTGACCGCTTCTCGCCCCTCCGCCACCATTCATCGTGCTGAATTATAGTCAGCCTCACGTGCAGCGTCAAAATGGCAGCAATGGGCCTGGCGTATTTTTCTGAGGGGCCGGCTCCGGTCCTGCCAGAAAGTCGACTCAACCGCACCGACCTCCTTGACCCCTTCAAAAACGCTATGTTAGATTTTGATGCTTCTGACATGCCTCTCCCCTATCAGCATGTTGAACACAAAGAAATGGCGGGTTCTCGAACGGGCCATCCCCCAACCACGACACGTATGCGAGTGATCGCGGGTTCCCACCGCGGTCGCCGTCTCAGTGGACCACGGGGGATTTCGTTGCGGCCCACCTCGGACAAGGTCCGTGAGGCGCTATTTTCGATCCTCGGTGCCCGTATCCCGGGTTGTCGCTTTCTGGATTTGTATGCAGGTACGGGGGCGGTCGGGATCGAGGCGTTGAGCCGCGGAGCCAGAGCCGTGACCTTCGTGGAATCGGATCCGGGAGCGGTGCAGCTCATGCGCAAGAATCTCACGGCCTGCGGCATGCTGGATCGAGGCGAACTCCGCGTGGGCTCGACCGAGACGTTTCTACGGCAGCCGGGGTCCTGGAACGGGTCCTATGATGTGGTCTTTGCCGATCCGCCTTATGCCGATCAGGAAGCGGTCGAGCTCGTGCTCGGGGCGTGGGGCCTCGGGTTGCTGACCCCGGAAGCCGTCATGGCCATCGAGCAAGATGCACGTACCCAACTGCCCGCCACGGATCGAGCCAGGCTGATCCGGCGCTACGAGTATGGAGATACCGCTCTGCTGTTGTACGGGCCGACGCCCGATAGGTCAGTCGAATGAAGATCGGCATCTACCCGGGCACGTTCGATCCGATCACGCACGGCCACACCGACATCATCACCCGCAGCCTGCGCGTCTTTGATAAAGTGATGGTGGCCGTCGCGCCGAACCCGACCAAGCATCCGCTGTTCAATTTGGCCGAGCGGCTCGAGATGGTGCAGCTGGTGCTGAAGGACATCGGCCAGGTCGAAGTCGTGACGTTTGACGGTCTGCTGGTCGACCACGTGCAGCGATCGGGTGCCCATGCCATCATTCGCGGGCTGCGCGCGATCTCGGATTTCGAGCACGAATTTCAAATGGCGCTCATCAACCGCAAACTGGCGAAACAGGTCGAGACGGTGTTCCTGATGCCGAGTGAGGAATACTCATACTTGTCTTCGACGATCATTAAGGATGTGGCGAATCATGGAGGTTCGCTGACGGAATTCCTTCATCCCGAAGTCGCACGGCGGCTTCAAGCCCGCATCAGGAGCGTCAAACGATGAAGCTCGCGGCTCGTGTCAATCGCATCGCCCCTTCGCCGACCCTTGCCATGGCCGCGACCGCGAAAGCCATGGCGGCACAAGGCATCGACGTGATCGATTTTTCAACGGGAGAACCGGATTTCGACACGCCGGAACCGGTGAAGGCCGCAGCCGAAGCGGCGATCCGGTCGGGCTTCACCAAGTACACACCCTCCTCCGGCATCGACGAACTGCGAAGTGCGATTGCAGAAAAACTCAAGATCGAGCAGGGTCTGCAATACGAGAAGTCGCAGATCCTGGTCTCGTGCGGCGCGAAACACTCGCTCTACAACCTTGCCGAGGCGTTGTTGGAAGAGGGAGATGAAATCATCATCCCAACGCCCTATTGGGTCTCCTATTCGGATCAAGCCCTTCTGAACGACGCGACCCCGGTCCTGCTCCCGACGAAAGAAGCCGACGGGTATGCCATCGATCCTGGTGAACTCGAGCGGCGCATCAGCGCCAGGACCAAAGCGCTGATCATCAATAGCCCATGCAATCCCACCGGCGCGACCTATGATCGTGCGATGCTCGAGCGCATCGCCGCGATTGCCTTGCGCCATGATCTTGTGGTGATCTCGGATGAGATCTACGAGAAGGTCCTGTATGACGGCGCCAGCCATGTCAGCATCGCGTCCTTGGGACCCGAGATTGCGGCTCGGACCGTGGTCATCAACGGCGTATCCAAGGCCTACGCCATGACCGGCTGGCGGGTGGGCTACGCTGCGGGCCCCAAGGATCTCATTACCGCGATGGGCAACATTCAAAGTCAGAGCACTTCGAACCCCTGCTCGATTTCCCAGAAAGCCGCTGTGGCCGCGTTGCGTGTCGGAGAGCCGTTCACCAGGCAGATGGTGACGGAGTTCGATCGCCGCCGGCGTGCGATCGTGGAGGGACTGAATGCCATTCCCGGCGTGTCCTGCCCCATGCCCGGCGGAGCGTTCTACGCATTTCCCAACATCCGTGGCGTGCTCGGCAAGCGCGGCCCTACCGGCCCCGTCAATTCGCCCACCGATCTTGCGAGCTATTTGTTGAAAGACGCGCACATCGCGGTCGTGCCTGGCGAACCGTTCGGCAGCGAGCACCACATCCGACTTTCGTATGCAACCGG
>DASVBB010000178.1:0-4627 GCA_036376045.1 Nitrospira sp. | reverse complement strand
GGCGTCGTGGCTGACTTCTGCACCATCGTCAAAGGGAAGTAACCGCTGCTTCTCGCCGGGGCCCGAATCTTATCGGGCCCTCAATGCGATGCCCTTTCTCAGCCGCTTCAGGTGTTTACCCCTGCGCTGCACGAGCATTGGTGAAAGACAGTTCTTGCTTTGTGTCCATACGCGAAGCGCATAGACTTGATACATGTTGAACGGCACACAGGGTCATAAAAAAGATACCGATGATCTGCCGCGGTGCTGGACATGTAAGGGCACTCTTCTCCCTAAGCGGACAATTCACCTCCAGAACGTCGCTGTGCTGGCTTACACTTGTATAAGTTGCGGTGCTCGGTGGTACATGGATGACGGGGAAAAGTGGGTCTTTGCTGGTCGACGTTGACAAACATGGCCGAGACTATTGAAGCACGGCTAGGTATCGATCGATGCGATTGCGCAACCGCTACATCTTTTGCTCTCGGGTTGCTTCCTACCTAGGGGTCTCCCTAGAATACGCCACCGCTTGCAGTAATCGGATCACAATACTGGGACGGTCATGACGCTTTATCGTTTGCCACGGGTTATTGCCGTCAGTGTCGGAATCCTGTCAGCAATTGCCATCTCAGCTTGCAAGACTCCCTCAAGCGATATTTCCAAACTCGGCCCGGACACCTATATCATCTCGACAAGCGCACCCGCGGCTCGTGGTGGGGCTGTTGAAGCTAAAAGGATCGCCTTATCTGAAGCCATTGAATTCTGCGCACAAAGCGGCAAAGGGGCCTTTGTGTCCAACATCCAGACCTCTAAGAACCATGCAGAGGTAAATTTTCGGTGTGAAGCTGAGGGGCAGCCGAAGCTTCAACAGCCTTGAAATTGGCTTATCCCTCTTCATCCGCGCGGTGCGCCGACAGAAGGCGGCACCTTTTCAGAAGGTGCAGATATATCAACAACTTGTCCTAGCCATGTTCCACTACGTCTGATACTACTCCCTACCAAAGACATCCCGTCCTACCTCACAAGCAGCCTATTCAAGCGTGGTTCCTGGTGAGAAGCTTGATGGCATGCACTTAAGAGATGACATCCGTGCCTTCGGTAACGCGTGCGAGCATCTCATCGCTAGCTTGACCATTCACCGTTCGCTCACCGAAGAAGAAGTGCTCTTCATCCGACATTACTGTAAAGAGTTGCTAGACAAAACCTCTGAACCTCCGTACGGAACCCCTTCCAGTTCCAAATAGTCTTCCAATTCTTTTTGTTTTGGTACGGGTCGCCATTCGGCTCACCAGGCCAAGCCTCTCTTGTGCTGGTGTCGAGGTATCCCAACTCCTGCACCCCCATTGCGCCGGAGCCTTTGACTGACTTATTGGAATTTCTTGTGTTTCCTCCCCAATTGAAGAAAATACGAGAGGAAGAAACCCGCCATGATCTGGAGGGGTACATGAGCTTAGTGGTATGCGCCTTTTACTTTAGCCTGCTGCTCTCAGCGCAAAGCTATCCCCTCATGGTCGGCCCATACGAAACCTGGGAAGAATGCACGAAGGTCAGGGAGTGGCTCGATTGGCGGACCTACGAGACTGACAATTGCGAACCCTTCCCTTATCCACAGGGTGGCAGTCAATTGCTTGTCGTTCCGTACCTGCCGAAGGAGGCCTCCCTCGCCGCTAGCCGCACAGATTCAGAGCTTCCCCAATAACTCTCGTGGTGACCATCTAACAACATCTCCCCCTCAATTTCTAACCACCCAATCGTCACCCTGAAACAAGATCGTGTGTTGTGCATTGCAGTGACGAGCACTCGCGAGGCTGAGCCGAGGCCTCGGGATCGTGCTAGTGCCACCCACTTCCGCTTCCTGGCATCCTGCCTCATCGATTGATCGGATCAGCATGAAGGAGGGTGTTATGACCACTATGATGGAAGGCGTCCCGGCCGGCGGATTTCGCACTCTGGGAGAGATCGATGCCACTAACGGATTGCGATTTCAACCCAAAGAAAATGCCTTAGCGATTGCTCTGGAACTCCTGTCCTCGCACGAAACCGGCGCGCCGATCGTGAACGACGCAGGCAAGTTCGTCGGCTTTGTGAGCGAGTACGATCTACTGGGAGCCATCGAGGCCGGACAGGATCTCAGCAAAATCACGGCCGACAAAGTGATGAACAGGGATCACTATGTGGCTGATGAATCCACCTCGATCAGAGACGCGATTCGCCTCATGAACGAGAAGCACTTGTTGAACATACCCGTCATCAAGCAAGGTCAGGTGGCCTATTCAGTCACCCGCCACGATTTGCTGAGAGCTCGCATCGGGCTAGGACCGGGCATCGAAACATGACGCCAGAAGTCCGCCCGATCTCCGTTCCACATCGATGCCCTCAAAGACGGCGCGGACTCAGCGCTTGTCAGCCGCGCGTTTGAGAAAATCAGCAAGTTCGCTGGCGTGAGTTTCGGTTTCGGCAAGGATGTCGAGGAGCAGTTCACGCGTGATGAGATCCTTGTCGCCCAATTCGCGTATCAATGCCGTATAGGCTTCGACCTGCCGCCGCTCGAGCAGCAGATTCTCTATTACCATTTCCGTGAGCGTCGTCCCTTGTTCAGGGCGGACGCCGACTCCCGCTGCTTTGCCTGCCAACTCTTGAAGATCGAAAATCGGGACGCCGCCCAGTTGCTGGATGCGGGTCGCCAGCCGGTCTGCATGCGCCAACTCCTGCGTCGCGTGCTCTTCGAATTCGGCTTTCAACCCCGGAGACAGAAGAGACACCGCCATATACCCATGCTGTTTGTACTGCAGATAGCTGGTGATTTCCGTAGAACGCAGCCGATTTAACGAGCTGACGACATGTTCCGGTTGAGCAAAGTACTGCTTGGTGATCGCTCCCTGATCGATCGCGTTGCGGATCTGTTCATCGGTCGCGCCAGATTGCTCCATCAAAGATCGTTCCATTGGTTTCCTCCTTTTAGAGTCTAGGGAGTCCGCATCATGCCGCCTTGCGGCTGTACAAATCGTTGGCTGAACCCGGCTTGAATCCCTGCCTGTCAGGTTGATCCGCAAGGCCTTTCTTGAAGCGCCCGCGCTCAATCGTCCGGTCCACCCGCCGCGCTTCGACGGAGAGTCGCATGGCCCGAACCTTCTTCGACTTATTTCGACCACCTTTTTTTCTTCGTTGCTTGTGATTGGGCATCTGCTCCTCCTTGGACTTGTAGACTTATCCCACCGACATACCGCCTGGGACCTGGTGAACTCTCTGGCCGGTCACACTAGGGCACTGCCGAGGCTTCATGTCCCAATCGCTCTTGTTATGCTGATGCTTCCATGAGCCGAGCTGTCTTCATCGCTCGCGACCAACCGGATCCGGATCCGCCGCCGCCACCAAGTCCCGATCCATTTCCACCACCGCAGCCACCGCTGCCTGATCCTCAGCCTCATCCAACGCCGCCGGTCAGGCCGCCGATACCGCAGCTCCGTCCATACGAGCTGCCCTCGAAAGGAGGACCCCATGACTGCCTTTCCAACCGTCGGGCTCAGTATTGTCGTGATCATGTTCACCGCTGTGTGCGTATCCGCCAACCCGAGCATGCTTCCGAAGCACGAAGGCTATCCGATGGGCAAAGCGACCGATCCGGTCACAGGAAAATCGTTGGGCAACGATCCCGGCCAGAAAAACGCCACGGGCGCGAAGGCCCTCGAGCAGGCCGCCATGTTTGACGATCAGCATTCGCAGCAGAATATCCGCAACGCCAATGACGCCCGCGTGCTGGAAAAACCCGGTGCCGGAGTATTGCCGAAGGTTGAAGGCCCCCAGATCAAAATCGAACCGCCGGTCAAAGAAGCGACGCGGACCCCGGCCAATCCCGGCGAATGACGCACGCGTTCAAAGATGCCACGTGCTGCGGATGGTCTGAACGAGATGATCGGGCGATTGTGAGGCATCCGCCACGAGCGCGTCAGCCGGCTCATCGAGCAGCGCCAACTGGCTATCGAGCAAGGCTATTCCTGCGAAATGACCGGTTCGCGTCGTCAGACGTGTCTGTAAGAGTGCACGTGAGGCTTGAAGATAGACCAGCTTGACCTCTGCCTCATAGCCTCCCACGACAGTGTCGCGGTATGTCTGCTTGAGGAGAGAGGCGGCCAACACCGCACCGATATGGTGTGCCGCCCACTCCGCGATGGACGTCCGCAGCGCATGAAGCCATGGACGACGATCCTCGTCCGTGAGCGGCATGCCGCGAGCCATTTTCGCGATGTTCTCCGGAGAATGCACAGCATCGCCATCAAGAAATACCCATCGCAACTGTTCCGACAACCGGCGTCCAACAGTCGACTTGCCGGAACCGGCAGCACCCATGATGACGATAATCATGGACCGTATGCTCACCGACGACGGCGGCGCAGGATATTCTGGTGCTCACTGTGGCAGATAGAGTAGGATATGATCATGAACCGCGCAGGCTATGTTGCGGTCATCGGGATGATCGGGTTGTCGGCCGCCGTGCTGTCGCAGGGATTCGCCCAGACCTTGCCCGGCACGGTGCAGCAGCCGCAGAATCCGCAGGCTCCTTCGCCGGTCACGATCTCCCCGATCCAACCGTCTTCGGCGCCCACCAGCGGGCTTCCGGCCAATGTGCTCACGCCCGCGACCACCAGTC
>DASVBB010000161.1:0-19309 GCA_036376045.1 Nitrospira sp. | reverse complement strand
GGGGAATGGTACGGTGACGAGCGCACCGAGCGGCATCGATTGTGGAAACAGATGCAGCGCGAGCTTTCCAACCGGCAATACGGTGTCGTTGACGGCCAATGCCGCACCAGGGTCCACGTTCGTGACGTGGACTGGCGCTTGCTCCGGCTCCGGCGGCTGCACCGTGCTGCTGAACAGCGATCAGACTGTGGCCGCGCAATTCGATCTCGTCCCGCAATTTGTGACATTGACCGTGAACAAATCCGGCGGCGGGACTGGAACCGTGACCGATAACACCGGCGCAATCGTGTGCGGTTTCACCTGTCAGGCCACATATCTGCAGGGGAGTGTCATCACGCTCACCGCAACACCGGATCTCGGCTCGAGGTTTGATGAGTGGCGGGGCGGACCATGTAATAATGACACCACGCCACAATGTGTGCTGACGATGGACCGCAGTCGTACCGCGGAAGCCAACTTTGATCTTTCCGGAGGTGGCGGACCGGGCGGCGGTTAGAGAGAGCCTGTGCGCGATCTGGCTATGAGCTCTGCAGCTCGCGGAATCCGAGCATGCGCCCGCCGGGAGCGGCGGTTCGGTGGTTGCGAATCGTGACCGTCTTGCTCGAGAGCGGCAGCATGATTGATGCGCCGACTTTGGGGGATTGACCGAGCCGGATGACTTCCTGGACTGATTCGCCAAGCAGGTCCTTCGCCGTCCGATCGGGAACTCCCTGGGGGACAAAGATCTCCAGCTCGTCGTAGCCGAATTTTGAGAGGCCGAGGGTATAGCACCAGACCGCCCCCGGCTTCGTCTGATCGTCCTGCCCGATCATCACATGGTCGTCCGACACGAAGGTGTCCAGGCTGCAATCCTTCCAGTCTGACGGGTTGAGGTACTGCTGGGTGGTGATGTCGTACGCGGTCCCCTGCGTCAGCAGCGTCAGCCCTCGTGCGAGTCGGGCTGCCAGGAGCAGCGTGTCCGGCATCTCGCGCGGCGGCATGATTGAGGGGGCCACGGCGCCGATCTGGTCGTGTTCCCACGACAATTGGCCTGCCAGCTCGGCAGTGTGCGTCGAGGGTAGCGGGATCACGACATGGGCGCTCCAAGGCCCATGGAGCACGTGCCAGGAGTCCGGCGCGCCATCTTCCTGCAGGATGTTCAGCGGTCCGCCGTACGCCCGGTCATACCACAATGAAAGTTCTTCCGGCATCGGACGGGTGCCTCGATAGCCGACGAAGTACAGCGGCGGCCGCTTGGATGACGGTTTGGGCGATTTTTTCTTGATGCGCATGTCAGAGAACGGCAGGGTCCCTGGCCGGTTCCCCTACTTCAAGGCTTTTCTGGCCTTCCGCCGGTCTTCCGGATTGAGGAGTCGCTTCCGGATGCGTAGATTGTTTGGCGTGACTTCTACCAGCTCATCCGGCCCGATATATTCCAGGGCAAACTCCAGGGACATGGCTTGGGGCGGGGTCAAAATCAACGCCTCATCCGATCCGGACGCGCGCATGTTCGACAGGTGTTTTTCCTTGCACACGTTCACGTCGAGGTCTTCGTCGCGGCTGTTTTCTCCAACCACCATCCCACGGTAGACCTCAACGCCCGGTCCGATGAACATGATGCCGCGTTCCTGCGTCATGAAGAGCGCGTAGGCGGTGCTGGTTCCGTCTTCGAACGCGCAGAGCGAACCGTGCGGCGCCACCAAGAGATCTTGCTCGTTGGCGGTCTCATAGGCCTTGAAGACGTGGTGTATGATGACCGTGCCGCGGGTCTTGGCGAGCAGAACGTTTTTCAGACCCATGATGCCTCGAGTGGGAATGTGATATTCCAGGTGCATCTCACTCGGTCCGGCATCCGAATGCACCAGTTTCATATGACGCATCTCGCCGCGGCGCTTGCCGATCTCCTCGATGACCGTGCCCTGGTAGGTTTCGGGCACTTGAATCGTGAGTTCCTCGTACGGCTCCGTCACCTTGCCGCCCTCCCGGTGCAGAATGACCTCGGGCTGGGACACTTGCAGTTCGTATCCTTCTCTTCGCATCTGCTCGATCAAGACACCGAGATGCAACTCGCCGCGGCCGGCGACGAGAAACCGGTCGGGACTGTCCGTCTCCTGGACGCGGAGGGACACGTTCGTTTCGAGTTCCTTGAACAGGCGCTCGCGCAAGTGTCGAGAGGTCAGGAACCGACCTTCCCGGCCGGCAAACGGGCTGTTGTTCACGGAGAAGGTCATCTGCACGGTGGGTTCGTCGATGGTGACGCGCGGAAGCGCCGACGGCTGTTCGGCATCGGCGATCGTGTCTCCAATGCTCACCTGGTCCAATCCCGCGACCGCGACGATTTCGCCCGCCTCGGCCTGCTCCATGTCGATCCGTTCAAGGCCTGAGTAGACGGCCAGGTCCGAAACCTTCCCCGGCGACTGGGCACCGTCTTTTCCGAGGATGAGCACCGGTTGTCGGCGGGCAATCGAACCGGATTGAATTTTCCCCACTCCCATTTTCCCTTTATAGGAATCGTACAGGAGTGCCAGCACGAGGATTTGCAGCGGCTCGCTGGCATGAATGGCCGGGGCAGGGATCTGCGCCAGGACCGTATCCAGCAACGGCGCGATGTCGGTACCGGGCTTGTTCACGTCGAGCGTGGCGATGCCCTTGATCGCCGATGTGTAGACGATGGGGAAATCGAGCTGCTCGTCGGTCGCTCCGAGATGGACGAATAAATCGAAGGTCCGGTTCACGACGTCGTCGATGACGGCGTCGGGGCGATCGATCTTATTGATCACCACGATGGCCTTATGGCCGAGAGCCAGCGCCTTCCTGAGGACGAATGTGGTTTGGGGCATCGGCCCTTCCTTGGCGTCGACCAAAATGAGCACCCCATCCACCATGCGAAGCGTGCGTTCGACTTCACCGCCGAAGTCGGCATGCCCGGGGGTATCGACGATGTTGATCTTCACGTTTTTGTAGGTGACGCTGGCGTTCTTGGCCCGAATCGTAATGCCGCGCTCACGTTCCTGATCCATCGAATCCATGATGCGTTCGCCCATGTCGTCGATTTTGCGGTGCACATGGGTTTGGCGTAAGAGTGCATCCACGAGCGTCGTCTTTCCGTGGTCGACGTGGGCGATGATGGCAATGTTGCGAATATCGGATCGACGGTCGTGGGGTGCACGCAGATGAGACATGGCGCTGGTGTCCTTAGTAGCGAAAAAAAAAGACGCCCCGACTATCGGGCGTCGAGGAAGCAGTATACCCGAAGCATCGCGGCATGGACAAGCCGGTTAGTTGCTTGTGTTTTGACAGACTCCAGGGTATCGTGAGGCAGACCTTCCGACCTTCCCAATGACCTCATCCAATGACATGGCCCAATGACTTGCAATGACCCAGATTGATCGTCCAGTGCAGCTGTCCGATACGCCCCGTCAACCACCCCCCCGACGGCCCTGGCTCTGGTGGCAGATCACACTGATCGTGGTCGCGGCCCTGGTGTTCGGCGGGCTCCTCGGGACGGGCGGCCTGTTGTGGTATTACGCACAGGATCTTCCGGATCTCAGTCAGCTGCAGAACTACCAGCCCAGTCTGGTCACCCAGGTGTATTCCAACGATAAGAAGCTGATCGGACAGTTTTTCATCGAGCGACGAATCCTGACCCCGCTCCAACAAATCCCCGAGCATCTGCGGCGCGCCGTGATCGCCGTCGAAGACGTACGCTTCTTCGAACATCCCGGCCTTGACTACATCGGAATTCTCCGGGCCGCGTGGACGAACCTCCGCCGGGGCGGCAAGGTCGAGGGAGCGAGCACCATCACCCAGCAGCTGGCACGCTCCCTGTTTTTATCCTCGGAGCGGACCTTCGACCGCAAGGTGCGCGAGTTGGTGGTGGCCTATAAGATGGAGCTCGTCTCAACGAAGGAGCAGATTCTCGAAACCTACCTGAATCAAATCTATTTCGGTCAGGGTGCCTATGGAGTCGCCGCCGCGGCGCAGTCCTATTTCGGGAAAGACCTCTCGGCGTTGACCGTGGCGGAAGCCGCCTTTCTTGCCGGACTGCCGAAATCCCCCAACCATTTTTCTCCGTTCAAGAACTACGCCCGCGCCAAGAAGCGGCAGGAACATGTCTTGGATCGGATGACGGAAGCCGGGTTTATTACGGCGGCGCAACACGATGAAGCCATCGTCGAGCCGCTCAGCTTCCGCCGGCCCGGCAGCGAACAGACCGCTCCCTATTTTGTGGAATACGTCCGGCAGCTGCTCATCGCCAAGTACGGCGAAACGATGGTCTACAAGGGGGGGCTTCACATCACAACCACGCTCAATTTCGATATGCAGCGGGCGGCTGAAGCGGCCTTCAAGGCGGGCCTCCGGGAAGTGGACAAACGGCAAGGATGGCGTGGCCCGCTGCGCACGGTCGATCCGGCCTCACTCACGGCCGGCGACGCGCCGGTCGTGACGACCGATCAGGCGCTTGCCGTCGGTGATGAGCGCGAAGCGGTCGTGACCAAAGTCGGCAAAGATCTGTTCTGGCTTCAAATCGGCAATGTGGCTGCCAAGCTTTCGTTCGATGACATGGCCTGGGCCAGGCGGCGCTTGACGGGTCAGGATTTCGTGAAGGATGTCGTGGTGACGGCCAATCCCAAACAGGTCCTCAAGCCGGGGGATGTGGTCGAAGTCAGGGTCAGGAAAATCGAGAAGGACCACGTCCTGGTGCAGCTCGAGCAGACGCCGCTTGTGGAGGGAGGGCTGATTGCCATTGAGCCCGCTCAAGGGGCGATCCGGGCGATGATCGGAGGCTACGATTTCAACCGCAGCGAGTATAACCGGGCTGTGCAGGCCCATCGCCAGCCGGGATCGGCCTTCAAGCCGATCATCTATGCCACGGCCATCAATCAAGGCATGAGCCCCGCCTCGGTCGTGCTCGATGCACCGGTCGTCTATGAGCAGGTGGAAGAGGAAAAGACGTGGAAGCCGGAGAACTACGGAAAGAGATTTCACGGAATGGTCAGTCTCCGCGACGCCCTGGCCCAGTCTCACAATCTGGCGACGGTCAGGCTGCTCGATAAGGTCGGCATCAAGAATGTGATCGATTTTTCACGTCAGGTGGGCATTACGAGCCCGCTGGCGCCTGATCTCTCGTTGGGGCTGGGCTCTTCGTCCGTGGGGCTCATGGAACTCACGTCAGCCTATGGCGTGTTTTTGAACCAGGGGAGCCGGGCGGAGCCATTCGCCATCGTTTCGGTCACGGATAATGGGGGCCAGGTGTTGGAGCAACAGGAGCCTGAGCCGCAGGAGGTCGTCTCCAAGGAAACGGCCTACCTGATCACCAACATGATGGAAGACGTGGTGCAGAAAGGCACCGGTCAGGCGGCGAAGTCGCTTGGTCGTCCCATCGCGGGGAAGACCGGGACGACCAATGAATTCATCAATGCCTGGTTCATCGGCGGAACTCCGAACCTCGTGGCGGGCACGTTCGTGGGGTTTGACGACCGTCGTTCCCTGGGGGAAACGGAGTCGGGAGCCCATGCGGCGCTGCCGATCTGGATCGGCTTCATGAAGGAAGCGCTCAAATCATTACCGGTTGTGCCGTTCACGATTCCCGAGGGGATTACGTTCGTGAAGGTCGATCCGGCCACTGGCCTCTTGAATTCTGAACAGGAAGATCAGGCGGGCCACGTTGAAATCTTCGCGCGCGGCAGCGAGCCGACGCAGGCGGCGCAACGGCGCCTCGATCCCATGGACTTCTACAAAATCGATCAGCCGGAGTAGACGAGCAAATCAGGAAGGATCAGGATTTCGAGTCCTGGTACTCTTCGTGCCAGGCCATTTGGATGGTTTCCAGGATTTTTTCATTCGACTTTTTCGGATCGTCCTTGAAATCCGGCAATGCCACGATCCACGCGTGCATGTCCGTAAAGCGCACGGTCAACGGATCGGTCTCCGGGTGTTCTTCCACCAGCCGGATCGCAATGTCTTCTGAGTCCTGCCACTTCAGATCCATGTGAACTCCTTACCGGTCCCTCGTCCGCTCATCGGGCTTTCGTGACGTCCGACACTTTCTTACCGTGAAGACTGCGCTTGAGCGAATCATCCAGCATCGCCACGGACAAGGGTTTTGCCGCTTGCTCCAGTTCGGCCATGCGGGCCCGAATCACTTTAGGGTCCTGGCCTTCTTTTGCGGCGTTCAGCGCCGAGAGAGCGTTTCGTACTTCCGCCGCATCCTTTTCGGCGATCAGTGTGCCGCCTTCGGCTAGTGACTTCTCCGTGGTCGCGATCAAGGCCCCGGCGTCAAGACGCGCTTCGATGAGTTTGCGAGCGCTCACGTCTTCCTGCGCGAACTTGAAGGAATCTTCGATCATGCGTTCGACTTCGTTGTCCGACAATCCATAGGACGGTTTCACTTCGATCGATTGGCTCTGGCCCGTCCGCATGTCGCTGGCCTTCACGTTCAAAATTCCGTTCGCGTCGATCAGAAACGTGACTTCGATTCGAGGCACGCCGGCCGGCAGCGGCGGGACCTTCAAGCGGAAACGCGCGAGGCTGCGATTGTCCTTTACCAGTTCGCGCTCACCCTGGAGAATGTGAATATCGACACCCGTCTGTCCGTCGACGTAGGTGGTGAACATCTCCTTGGCGCTGGCCGGAATCGTCGTGTTCCGCCTGATGAGACTGCTCATGACGCCGCCCATCGTCTCGATCCCCAGCGACAGAGGCGTGACGTCCAAGAGCAACATATCGGTTGTGCCGCCGGTCAGGATGTCCGCCTGGACAGCCGCGCCCAGCGCCACCACTTCGTCGGGATTGAGGTGGCAGTGGGGCTGTTTGCCGAAGAGCGCCTGCACACGTTGCCTCACCAGCGGCATGCGTGTAGATCCGCCTACCAGCACCACCTCGTCGATTCCTTCGGGGGCGAGCCCTGCGTCCTTCAGCGCAAACCGGCAGGGAGCCAAGGTCCGTTCAATGATGTCTGCCGTCAGCGATTCCAGTTGATCCCTGGTCAATTCACGGCTGAACTGCCCTTTGCCCTCCGGAAGGTCGATGGCGACCTCCGTTTTCTGTGATTCGGATAGCCGGATCTTCGCGCGTTCCGCCTCCAACCGGACGGCCTGCATGTGGTCGGGATAGGCCAGGAGATCAACGCCGAAGGCGGTGCGAATGTCGCTGAGCAGAAGGTCGGCGACACGGCGATCGATGTCGTCGCCGCCCAGGTGGGTATCGCCATTCGTGGCCAGTACTTCGAAAATCCCGTCCTTCAACTTCAGGATGGAAATGTCGAACGTGCCGCCTCCAAGGTCATAGACGGCGATCGTGCCCTGGGTTTTCTCCTGAAGGCCGTAGGCGAGAGACGCGGCGGTCGGTTCGTTGATGATTCGGACGACCTCGAGCCCGGCGATCAGCCCCGCATCCTTGGTCGCCTGCCGTTGACTATCGTTGAAGTAGGCCGGCACCGTGATGACGGCTTTGGTGATGCTCTCCCCAAGATGTGCTTCCGCCCGCTGTTTGAGTTCCTTCAAAATCATGGCGGAAATCTGCGGCGGCGAATAGGACTTCTCACCCAGCTTGATCCGGATGACGCCGCCTTGCTCGGTCAGTGAGTAGGGGAAGTAGGCCAGCTCGCTCTGGACGTCGGCCAACCCTTTACCCATGAATCGCTTGATCGAATAGACGGTTCGCGCGGGATTACGGGTCAGATGCTCCTTGGCTGAATCCCCGACGATCAACCCGTTGTCCGTCATCGCCACGACAGAGGGCACCATCGCCCGGCCCTCCCGGCCTGGAATGACCGTGGGCACACCCTCTTTCATATAGGCGACGAGCGAGTTAGTGGTTCCGAGATCGATTCCGACAATACGCGCCATGGCTATCCAATGGTTGCGACAAGGTCGTTGACGATGTTCTTGACGTACGTCCGATTAGAGAGGATCTCACGCATGTGCTTCAGCAGGCGGTCACGTTCCGCACGGGATTCGCTCGTGGCCTCACCTCGATCTTGCAGCGCATCCCACTCGACGAACAGCCGCTCGAGCTGTGTTTCCATCTCCTGCTTTCTCTGCTCCAGCCGGTGCTGTTCCTTCTGCAGCTGCGTACGCAGCTGCTGCCCGCTCTCCGAAGACTGGTCGGATGCCCGAAACTCTTCGAGCGTCTCCTGAAGCTCGAGAATCTCTTCAAACAGGTCCGCCGGAGGCGAACTCCTGATCTCCTTGACGGCTCCGGCTTCAATGGCCACCAGGTATTCGGCGCGTTGGATCGGATCGCGAAGCGTGCGGTAGGCGGTATTGAGCGTTGCCGCATTGCTCAGACTGATCGCCTGTTCGGTTTCGCTCTTGGTCTGATAAAAATCGGGATGAAACGCCCGGCTCAGTTCGTAGAATTTGGCTTCCAGTTTCTGGAGATCGATCGTCAGCCGGCGCGGAAAACCGAGGCACGTGAAGTAATCCGCCTCTTTTGAGACGGGTTGCACTTTGACGCAGCGCTCACAGAAGTATTCCCCCGACACTTCAGATTGACAGTGCCAGCACATGCTTCTGGCCATCTGCAATTCGCGGCGCCCGGTGGTGTGCGTGTGGGAATGATCCATGGTCCGCAGTCCGTTCTGAACAAAACAGGCATGGCGTCTTGCCATGCCTGCATAGGAATTCGCTCTGTGCGTTCGTGCGTTAGGCGGAGAACGACTCCCCGCAGCCGCAGGTTTTGTTGGCGTTCGGATTGACGAACTTAAAATTTCCGCCCATGAGGTCTTTCTGGTAATCGAGTTGCGTGCCTTGAAGGTAAATCGCGCTCTTGGCGTCAACGATCACCTTGACGCCTTCAAAGTCATAGACCTGATCATGTTGACCGATCTTCTCGTCGAAATTGATCGTGTAGCTCAAGCCAGAGCAGCCACCACCTTTGACGCCGAGACGGAGCCCGCCTTCCGTAATGCCCTGGACATTGATCAAGCGTTTGACTTCCTTGATCGCCGATTCGGTCAGGGTGATCACCGACGCCTGGGTCTCAGTATTCGTCGTATCCATTGAGGCGCTCCTTCCTGTCGTTACTTGTTGTCGGCCTTCTTCTGATAGTCGGCCAAAGCCGCCTTGATGGCATCCTCGGCCAGCACGGAACAGTGAATCTTGACGGGCGGGAGGTTCAGCTCCTGCACGATGTCGGTGTTCTTGATCTTCTGGGCCTCTTCGAGCGTCTTGCCTTTCAACCACTCGGTTGCCAGGCTGGAACTCGCAATGGCGGACCCGCAGCCGAACGTCTTGAATTTCGCATCCACAATCGTGTCGTTCTGGACTTTGATTTGCAGTTTCATGACGTCGCCGCACTCCGGCGCGCCGACCATGCCGGTCCCGACGCCTTCCTCTTCCTTCTTAAAACTCCCCATGTTGCGGGGATTGTTGAAATGATCGACGACCTTATCGCTATACGCCATGGTAGCCTCCGAATAGTTGAGATCTGGGATATGAGATGTATGCTCTCCTCAGTGAGCGGCCCATTGAACGGATTTCAAATCGACCCCTTCCTTCGCCATTTCGTAGAGCGGAGACATTTCCCGCAGCTTCGTCACAATTTCAATAACCTTCTTAATCGTGTAGTCAATTTCCTCATCGGTGTTGAATCGGCCCAACCCGAAGCGAATCGAGGAATGCGCCAGCTCGGTTCCGACACCGAGAGCCCGAAGAACGTACGACGGCTCCAGAGTCGCCGAGGTGCAGGCGGAGCCAGAGGACAACGCGATCTCCTTCATGCCCATCAACAGCGATTCACCTTCCACGTAGGCAAAAGAAATATTGAGATTGCCTGGTAACCGATTCGTCGGATGACCGTTGAGATAGCTTTCTTCGAGCGCGGCCATGATGCCGGCCTCGAGGCGATCTCGCATCTTTGATAAGCGGGCCGATTCGGCCCCCATTTCCTGCTCGCACAACTCACAGGCTTTCCCGAACCCGACAATCAAGGGAACCGGCAAGGTTCCCGAACGCATGCCGCGTTCGTGTCCGCCGCCGTCCATTTGAGCGGCGATCCGCACGCGCGGGTTCTTTTTTCTGACATAGAGTGCGCCGATGCCTTTCGGCCCGTAGATCTTATGGGCCGAAAACGACATGAGGTCGATCCCCATGGCCTGCACGTCCACCGGGATCTTGCCGACGCCCTGCGTCGCATCGCAATGAAAGAGCACGCCCTTTTCTTTCGCAATCTTGCCGATCTCCTGCACAGGGTTGATCGAGCCGATCTCGTTATTGGCCAGCATCACGGAGATGAGGACCGTCTTGTCGGTGATGGCGTTTCTGACATCCTGAGGGTTGACCATCCCCTGCTTATCGACGGACAAATACGTCACTGTCGCCAGTCCTTTGGCTTCCAGGGACTTGGCGGTATCGAGTACGGCTCGGTGCTCGGTGGCGGACGTAATGATGTGATTGCCCTTTTCCTTGTACATTTCCAACACGCCCTTGAGCGCCAGATTGTCCGATTCCGTCGCGCCGCTGGTGAACACGATTTCCTTGGAATCCGCCTTTATCAGGCGAGCAATCTGTTTGCGGGCCTTTTCCACCGCTTCTTCCGCCTCCCAACCGAACGCATGGTTGCGGCTGGCGGAGTTGCCGAATTTCTCGACGAAATACGGGAGCATCGTCTCCAGGACACGAGGATCCATCGGCGTTGTGGAGTGGTTGTCCAAAAAGATCGGAAACTTCATCGTTCTACTCCTTGTGCGGTCGGGGACTGAATGGTGATCAGCGGGGTGCCGCCCAGCATGTCCTGCAAGGTCATGTTGTTCAGCAGCTGATAAATGCTGTCTTGCACTTTCAATAGTGGCGTTCGGATGTTGCAGTGTTCCCGTTGCATGCAGAACTCACCCTCTTTTTCATGGGAACAATCGGTAATGCCCAGCGGTCCTTCAATGCTTTCCAGAATCTGGGCGATGGTGATCTTCCCGGCGCTTCTGGCCAGCAGGTAGCCCCCCTTCGGGCCGTTATGGCTTTCGATCATGCCGCTCTTGGAGAGCGCCTGAAGCACCTTGGCCAGCAACTCGAGGGGGATGTTGTATTCTTCTGCAATTTCTTTCGTATTCACGACCCGTCCGGGAGTGGTGTCTCCGAACTGGACGGAAGCAATGTGCTGAAGCGCCATTAGTGCGTAGTCTGTTTTTTTTGAGATTTTCAGCATAACACTATTGCCGATCTATCCAGTCGGAGACTATAATGATCTCCGATCAATCTGGTCGGACTAATGCTAGCACGTACTATTCTGATGTGTCAATAAAACGGTCCCTGAAGAGGCCGGATTCCAGAAAGGACCAAACCACATGGGTGGAACCAACCCTTATATTGAGAAGGCTGACGTCGAACTTCCGAAACAACCCTATACGGTCACCTTCCTTTCCCCGGGTGGGGGAGTGACCAAAGTCCAGGTAGATCCAGCAAAAATTCCCTATGGGCCGACCGGACTTCCCGGCAGCCTTCTCGACATCGCCATGGGAAACGGGGTGGAGTTGGAACATGTCTGCGGCGGAGTCTGCGCCTGTTCGACCTGCCATGTCATCGTCAAACAGGGGCTGGACACGTGTAATGAAGGCACAGACGATGAATTCGATCAGCTGGATGAGGCACCCATGACGACCTTGCAGTCACGGTTGGGATGTCAATGTGTCCCTAACGGCACCAAAGACATTGTGGTGGAAATTCCAGCGCTGAACAAGAATCTGGTGAAGGAAGGTCATTAATCAGGGGCCGGAGGCCGGCTAGTCGTACGTTTCCGTTTTCACTTCCTTCCGGTCGTATCCGGCCGAGACAAACCGGCTTCGCAGAGGTCTCACAAACGCCTTGGTTCCACACAGCAAGGGCAGGACCTTCTCACCGCCGTCGAACAAGGGTTCCAACATGGGGAGCGTCAGGTCGACCGCCTGTTGCTCTCCAGCTGCGGCGACGAGCGGCAGGTACCGGAAGATCGGGTGCGTGATGGCCAGGGACAGCAATTCCTGATGGAAGAGCAGCTCCTCCTCCGCCGGCGCGACACCGATTAAGAAAATGGAACCGCGAAAGGGTCGCGCAAAGAGCTCCTTGAGCATGCATCGGATTGGGACTAGACCGGTGTAGCGGGCGACAAAAACGATCTCACGATCAATCGATGGGGGAAGCACGAAATTCCCGTGCGGTCCCGAAAGGATCAGCTCATCTCCCGGCTTCATTTGGAAAAGGTAGGACGAGCCCAACCCGCCGGTCACGCGGTCAAAGATCAAGGTCAGTTCGCCGGAGGACGTTGAAGGCGACGCCATCGAATACGCCCGATTGAGCGGGGGTCGTGTTCCCACCGGCAGCTTGAGAGACACCCATTGCCCCGGCTTGAAGCCGATGGGCTGCTCTCTCGGCAGAAGCACGAGTTGTCGCACATCGGGTGTAAGATCAGTGGCCGAGAGGACCGTCGCAGATTGAATGAATTCTGCCATGTAGGTCTGAGTCGCTCGTTCAGTCTTATCAAAATCTATAGGCGCTTTTCCACGCACAATCCCGCGTGCTATAGATACCGGCCCGCGACATACCACATAACAGGGATGAACCATGACGCAAGTGCGTGTCCGCTTTGCCCCTAGTCCTACCGGCTTCCTCCACATCGGAGGGGTGCGCACGGCGCTGTTCAACTGGCTCTACGCCAGGCAACAACAGGGGGTGTTCATCCTCCGGATTGAAGACACGGACCAAAGCCGATCAACGGACGAATCCATCCGGGCCATCATCGAGGGCCTGCAATGGGTCGGACTTGATTGGGATGAGGGACCCTACAGACAAACTGAGCGGATAGAGCTGTACCGCAGCCATGCCATGAAGTTGCTCGATGGGGGGCAGGCATACTGGTGCGTGTGTACGGCCGAGGAATTGGAGGCCCGGAGGAAAGAAGCGGAGGCGAAGGGGCTCTCTCCTCGATACGACGGACGTTGTCGAAACCTGGACATCACCCGGCCATCGGGCGAAGCCGCATTGCGGTTCAAAGCACCTCAAACCGGACAGACGGTGGTGGACGATTTGATCAAAGGGAAGATCGTCTTTGACAATGCCGTCCTCGACGATTTGATCATTCTCCGCTCGAACGGCTATCCCACGTATAATTTTTCGGTCGTGGTGGACGATGCCCTGATGCACGTCACACACGTGGTGCGGGGCGATGATCACCTCACGAATACGCCGCGACAAGTGCCGATATTCCAGGCGCTCGGATTTCCTGTGCCGCAATTCGGGCATTTGCCGATGATTCTGGGCGCCGACAAGGCGCGCCTCTCGAAGAGACACGGCGCGACGTCCGTCATGGCCTACAAGGAAATGGGATATCTCCCCGAGGCGATGGTGAACTATCTTGTCCGGCTCGGGTGGTCGTACGGCGATCAGGAACTCTTCGCCAGGTCTGAATTGATCGAGAAGTTCAATTGGAAAAACGTCCAGACATCGGCGGCCGTCTTCAATCCGGACAAACTGTTGTGGATGAATGCGGAGTACATCAAAGCCAGCTCGCCGGAGACCGTCGCACAGGCCTTGGAGCCATTATTGAAACACGCTGGATTGCTGAATGACCAAGACGCCGTGCCGCACGAGTGGCTGGCGCAGCTGGTGATCCTGGTCAGGGAACGGGCCAAGACGCTTGTGGAGATGGTCGAGTGGGTGAAACCGTACTTCGGCGAAACCGTCGTCTGGGACGAGGCCGCGGCCCAAAAATTCTTGACCCCTTCGACGGCTCCCATGCTGCGGAAACTCCTGGAGCGCTTTGTCTCGCTCCCGGGATTTTCCAAGCAGGCGTGGGAGGAACAGTTTAAGCGTCTGGTAGAAGAAGAAGGCATGAAGATGGGCCAGCTCGCACAACCGGTTCGCGTCGCGCTGACGGGTCGCACCGCGAGTCCGGGTCTCTTCGACGTCATGGAAGTCCTCGGCCGGGAAAGGACGCTCTCACGTCTTCGTCAAAGCCTGACGCGCGCAGAGACCGCGTCCGCTTGACGGAGTGATTGGTCGTGTATTAGGTTGAACGCCGGTTGGGGGATCGTCTAGCGGTAGGACGTCAGTCTCTGGATCTGACTACCTAGGTTCGATTCCTAGTCCCCCAGCCATCCATTCTCCCTTTGCTTCCTCGCAGGCTTTCCGTACCGCGCTGGGGGATCGTCTAGCGGTAGGACGCCAGCCTTTGGAGCTGGCTACCTAGGTTCGATTCCTAGTCCCCCAGCCACTATACCTCGTTCAGGTTTTCTCAAGCGGCCAAGGGATGACCGTTGCCCTCAGGTGTGGCAACGGACTCATTCAGGGACGGGGGTTCCTCCCGCCAGAGGGCGATGCCTCCATTCAATCCATTGAGATTCGAGATAATCGTCACATTGGCGGGCAGTAAGGCGACATCAACTTCTTTTGAGTTGCCGCCACCGACATATAACTTCGTGAAATGAAAAATCTCATCGAGTCGCTGGATGAATCTGATCAAGCGTTTGTTCCACCTTTTCTTGCCGACTTTCTGCAAGGCCGAATTCCTCAATTTGTTTCTGCCGATTTCGAGATTCGGGACGAGGCGCCCATCGACGAACAGGGATGTACCCACCCCGGTTCCGAGCGTGACAACCAACTCAACACCGGTGCCTGAAATCGCGCCGAACCCTTGCACGTCGGCGTCGTTTGCGACACGAATCGGTTTTTTCAGTCGCGCGTGAAGCAACTCGGCGATATTGAACCCCTGCCATTCCTTCGCCAGATTGGGCGCTTGCTTGACGATGCCGTTGATGACGACGCCTGGGAAGCCGACCGACACTCGATCGAAGGGTTCCAATTCATTCGCAAGCGCAATGATGGTGTCCATGACCGCGCCCGGCATGCCCGAGGCCGGGGACTCTCGTCTCAGCCGCTCACTGACCGATTTCCCGAGATCATTCAACAATGTTGCTTTGATCCCGCTGCCTCCCACGTCGACCACGAGGGTTCGGCGCTGGCTCGAGTCCTCATCGGCGTTGATGGTGCCGCCGCGGCTGGTGCTGCTTTTCGCTTTGCGGGTCTTCGAGACCCTCCTCCGCTTCTTTTCCCGGCTGTTTCCCTTAGGCATAAGCCACCCTCGTTGTTCCAGAGACGACTTGTCTCACCTCGGAATGATCTGTCTCTTGTGATCGGCCGTCCAAGAGCGTCAAGGGCTCAGAATTGCTGATTTTCACGGAGATGCGCTCCGCGGACTAGGCCGTTTGCAGGAGTCAGGCCAGATTACTTTTGGTGTGCGGTGCAATAAACGAAGAAGTCAGGAGCTGTGATCATCGGCGTGAGGGAGGTACCGCCGGTCAACCGTTCGACCGCTGGTTGGTGTCGTTATCTGGTTCTTCCACAGATTCCCCCGGCAGTTCCATGAGCAGGTTCGGGCCGGGAACACGGTATTGCTCGGCCGCCCACGTTCCGAGGTCGGTCACTTGACAGCGTTCCGAGCAGAAGGGGCGCCACGCATTGCCTTCCCAGACAGTCGGCCGGTGGCACAGTGGGCAGGTCATGTCCGGATTTTACCACACCGACGGGCGTGGTCGGATCAACTGGGGCGGATCTGAAACGTCGTCTTCGCGTGCAGCAGACGGTACAACCGATTCTGATCGACTTCCGAGACGCCGAGGAACTCGACTCCGAACTCTCCGTGTTTGCTCCACCGGACCGCTGCGGACTCAATCGTGATCGGAGACCCCAGGTCAGTCGCCCGGATCAGGATCCGGACCGCTGAACCGGCCTGCACCGCCGTCATACTGGTGACCGCGCATCCCCCTGCCGACAGGTCGAACATCGTGCCTTCACGGATGGAGGTGTTGCCTGTCGTCGAAAAATAGACTTGCAGATCGACCGGAACTCGTGGGAATTGGCGACATTCGATCATCTGGGACTCCTTGTCCTCGTGCGTTCCAGTGAGCCTGGCTCAGTGTAGCAACAGGGCGTCATCTGTAAAGGAAACCTGACTTCTCTGCAGCCACATCAAAGCCTAGCAGGGATGTCTAATCTGTAAAGGGAAGAATCGCAACCCGGCGGAAGTAGAGAGGTTTGAAGGATGCGAACCAGGGATTAACGTGAAGGTTGTCGCTTGTCGAGTCTGGCCCAGGCATCCTTCAGGGACACGGTGCGGTTGAAGACGGGCCGACCGGGGAGTGAGTCGGGGTCCACGCAAAAATACCCTAACCGCTCGAATTGAAATCGGCTACCTGGTTCCGCCGCTCTCAGGCTAGGCTCCGCCTGACATCCGCTCAGTCGTTCAAGTGACTGCGGATTCAGGTAGGCCGTCCAATCCTCTCCCTCAGGGACGTTGGAAAGGTCGGTTTTCAAGAGTGGATTATACAGGCGAACTTCCGCTTCGACGGCATGGGCTGCGGACACCCAGTGAATCGTGGCTTTCACTTTTCTCCGAGCCTCCGAACCGCCGCTTTTCGTCGCCGGATCGTAGGTGCAATGCAACTCGGTCACTTCGCCGGTCTTCGGGTCCTTCGTCACGCCGACGCATTTGATGATGTAGGCATAGCGAAGACGGACTTCCCGTCCCGGCGCCAGGCGGAAAAATTCCTTGGGCGGATCCTCTAAAAAATCGTCCCGCTCGATATAGAGCGTCCGGGAAAAGGGAACAGAACGTGTGCCGGCCGAGGGGTCCTCAGGATTGTTGACGGCTTCCAGGTCCTCCGAGGTCTGCTCCGGATAGTTATCGATCACGATTTTCAACGGCTTGAGCACGGCTAATACCCGGGCTGCCCGCTGGTTCAAATCTTCGCGGATGAAGTGTTCGAGCAGCGGCATCTCAACCACTGCGTCCCGTTTGGAGACGCCGATATGCTCACAGAAGGCACGGATCGCCTCCGGCGTGTAGCCTCGACGGCGAAGCCCTTTGAGCGTCGGAAGACGAGGGTCATCCCAGCCTGCCACCTGTTTCTGTTCAACCAGTTCCAGCAATTTTCTCTTACTCATGACTGCCTGGCTGAGGTTGAGGCGGGCGAACTCGATCTGTTGCGGGCGGTCGGGCGTGTCGGCCTGTGCCACGACCCAGTCGTAGAGCGGCCGATGGTCCTCGAACTCCAAGGTGCAGACCGAATGTGTCACGCCTTCGATCGCGTCGGAGAACGGATGGGCAAAGTCATAAGAAGGGTAGATCGGCCAGGACCGCCCCGTCCGATAGTGTGCGGCATGCCGGATACGATAGAGCACCGGATCGCGCAAATTGATGTTCGGTGATGCCATGTCGATTTTGGCCCGCAGGACGTGGGTGCCATCAGCGAATTCACCTGCGCGCATCCGCCGCAAGAGATCGAGATTCTCGTCCGAGGAGCGGTCCCGGTAAGGGCTGTTTTTCCCCGGCTCGGTCAGGGTGCCTCGGTACTGCCGCATCTCGTCGGCCGAAAGGCTGTCGACATAGGCCAACCCCATCGTGATCAGACGTTCAGCGTACTTGTAGAGCTGCTCAAAGTAATCCGACGCAAAATAAAGATGCGTTCCCCAGTCGAAGCCCAGCCAGCGAACATCCTCCTGGATCGACTGGACATATTCCGGATCTTCTGTGGTGGGGTTGGTGTCGTCGAATCTCAAATGACAGATGCCACCCGCGTGCTCGCCGGCCAGGCCGAAATTGAGACAGATGGATTTGGCATGGCCGATGTGCAGGTAGCCGTTCGGCTCGGGCGGAAAGCGGGTCACGACGCGACCGCCGTGGTTTCCTGCCTCGCGGTCCGCGGCCACGATTTCCCGGATGAAATTGGATGCACGTGTTCCTTCAGGCACGGTTCTTCCGTAACCTCCGGTAGCCAGAGCAATGATGGGAATAATCCGTCATATGTACCATAAGCACCACGCGAGGGAGAAGAGTCAATGTCGGCAAGGCCGGGAGAGAATCTCTGCTAGGCAGTCTGGTGGGTGATCTGCATGACGTTAAAATCCTTCTGAGCGATCAAGTGTCCTTCCATCCGCAGCCGGAACTCGTAGCGGCCAGGGGCAGGAAAAATGAGCGACGGGATATTGATGCCGAAATCCGAGATTTGCAGGCGGTCCGCGATCATGATGTTGGGGAGCGTGGCGCGGCACACCAGCTGCTCGCTATTGAGGTAGATAAGATCGATGTCGAACCGGTACACGCCTTCAGCATCCGTGAGGCAGAAGTACAACCCCATCTGCTGGTGCTGGAACGGAAAGTTCAGCGCTTGCAAGTGCGTGAACAAGCCGATCAGGCTTTTTTTCTTGGTGACGCTGTCCTCGATCACTTGATCGCAGACGAGGAACGCTTGGACGCTGGGCTTGATGATCTCTGACATGAACCTATTGTACGGGAGTCCGACCCGCTGTCAAAGGGATATACCTTTCAAGGTGTGCGTGAGTGATGAAGCGGGTAGAACGGCAGTTGACGACTAGCCGATCGTTGCGGTGCCTCCACGGCCTTCAACGACATCACCGAACATCGTCAAGCCGGAGCCAATGCGGCAGAAGTGCGGGCTGATCGACACCGTCTCGCCCTTGTGCGTATGGAAGTGCGCGGTCGTAAAGCGGATTTTCCGTCGTTGAAACAGGTACACCTCGATGACCGTACCGCCCGTGGAGCGCTCCGACACCGTCACCGTCAGAGGATCTTCAAGCGTCGGATCTGGAGGGGCAGTGACGCACACGGCAAAGCGATGCTCACCTGTGGCCGAGAGGTGGTTTCGTCTGAGATGGCCGATCCGCTGCCCCTGCTCATCATAGAAGTCCATGGTCAGCAACAATGCCGGCGGATCGGATTGGACTTCCAAAACCACCTGTTCCTTGCCCTGAAACTTCATGACTCCATTGGTGGTCCGAAAGACGTTCGAGCCGACGTGCAACTCCAAGCCGACTTCCGGTTTTTCGTCCTCGACGATCGTTCCGGAGGCTTCGTCGACGTCCATCGTATCGGCATCGGATTGAAACGGATTGTGCATGAGGTGGACCTTTTCCTGAACGCTGGTGAGGAATCGCTCCGAGAATTGGTGACGAGCGAAAAATATGCCAAGCCGTCGGCTCTGTCAAGATGCCGACGCCAGAAAAAATCGTGGTCCCCGGGTGGGTAGTCCAATTGAAAACGTCGAGGGGCTCATGGTACGGTCAGCACTCCGTTTTTAACGCCCATGCCTCGGTCCCATCGTCTAGCCTGGCCTAGGACGGAGCCCTCTCAAGGCTCAGACACGGGTTCAAATCCCGTTGGGACCACCAAACCACACTTCGTGAGAGCCGCCCGCTATCCAGGCGAAGCCTCTCTTCATTGCGCGGTCGGATAAACGCCTCCAGTGTTGTCCCTTCCCATGCCGCCGCTCCCGCACTTTTATCGCCCGATGCAGAGGCTGGCCGAATGTCGACACACGTTTCTCGCTTAGAAATTAGGCCTA
>DASVBB010000160.1:0-25990 GCA_036376045.1 Nitrospira sp. | reverse complement strand
ATCATGATCTTCAGCCTGTCCTTCTCGTTCTTCACCACGACCTGGGGAGCACAAGTCTCAACGTTGGTCATGAACGCGGTCCTGCTGCCATTGAGCCTCTGGCTCTTCCAGTACGGCTGGTGGCTCGACCTGGTATTCCCGCTCTTCGTGTTGCAGGCGTATCAGAAGTTCATCGACATGGATGTCCACCCTCCACCGGTCATTCGTCGGCATCGACATGCGAACGAAGAAATATAGAAAGAGCGGGGTCGCGGCCCTGGTCATGGCCGGGCTTTCCATGCCGCTGATCGGTGGGTGGCTGGTTCAGGCTGCGGCCAATCCTGCGCCTTCCAGGGACGTCGGGTATATCGAGCGGATCGTCGGCGATCTCAAGAACATTCGGATCGACCGCCATGGCCAATCAGTGCAACCCGCTATCCTTCTTCCTCTGCGGGTCGACGATCGCGTGGTCCTCAAACGTGGCAGCGAGCTCTACCTTCAGCTAGGAAATCGCCGCGTCGTCATCACCGAGAAGGATTCTCCTTATCGCGTTCCGATGGTCGATGCACCGCCAGCATTTCTGACGCGCCTCCGCTCCACATTGATGTCTTTGGGCTCCAAATTGACGAGTCAGTATGTGCGGTCCTCGGTGCCTGTCAGTACGAGCAGCCGCGGCCATGAAGGACCGTTGTCCCTGCCGGTTGTGGAAGATGACGTCAGCCGCCTTGGTTCCCATCGCACGGCCCTCCATATTGTGTGGGAGGGAGGCACTCCTCCGTTTGTCGTGCAGGTGCTATCAGCACAGGGGCAGACACTCGCCGCAAAGGAGGGCGTGCAAGAGTGGCGACTGCAACTCCCATGGCCGCCCGGCGCAATGATGGAAGGGCCGGCTCGCATTGTCGTGGAAGACGGAACGAGACAACGCATCAGCAAACTGATCACGCTCGTCCGGGTTCAAAGCCTGCCGGAACGAGTCGCGCAGGGCGATCTGCCACCGGCCCTTCATGCCGTCATTGCGGCCGATCAGCTCATACAAACCAACCGTCGGCAGTGGGGCCTCGAGGCGTATCAGGATCTTGCTCCCCTGGCGGACTCCTATGAGCCAGCAAGGCTGCTCCGTGATTGTCTCGAAGCGATCCCATCCTGCTACCAACGTTAGTTCGGTGGGGGAAATTGACACCGGGAAGTTGTGTGCTTAGAGCGCCAGTCGTTCGTATCCTGCCTGACAAGGTTCGGGCTGTAACTCTCCTTTATGGAAAAAGGATCGATGGGTCCAATCTTTCAATACCTCCTGCTCATCGAATGCCAGGCGGTATTCGTCACACCAAAACCCGGTTGGCGTGCCGCGGTGCGTCGGTTGCTCCTCCCGAACTTCGTAGAGCCAGGTTGATCCCTGGAGCCCGTCAATCCTGGCCAGCGGTCCAAGCTTTTGCTGCACCTCGGTCAACGTTGCCCTTCCTTGAACGGATTGCAGATAGCGGCATTCCCAGGGAATCAAGAGCGCGCAACTGCACAGCAGTGTGAGAATATCGCTCCCCGTCCCTTCGCCCTCGTAATAGGTACTTTCTTACCGCGTTCTACTTGGAGTACTATGCGCCGACGCCCACTCGCAGAAGCCACGCATGCCTGAGTCCACATTTACCGATCCGCTCGCGCAGGAGTTCTACCGACAGGGAGAGACCGAGCTCGAACGGACACAGTCCGCAGAGACCGTCCTGCGACAAGCGGAGGCGTTCGGCCAACGCGAAGGACGTGCGGAAGTGATGCAGTCGGCGTTCTACTTTCTGGCCGCGGCGCATTTTCTGGAAACCCGCGACGTCGTCGGATCCGCGCGAGCCTATCACCAAGCCGGACAACAGCTGCACCGGATCGGCCAGTTTACGCAGGCCGCACGCGCGTACTCCAGCGCCGGACGTCAGGCCGAGCGCGCAGCCCGGTCGAGCACGGCAACAGCGTCCAGACACGATCTTCAGCACCTCGCCGTCCGTTCATACTCACGAGCCAACCATTGCTTCGCCGAAGTGGGAGAGCTGGACTGGTCCGAGACGGAATATTTGAACGAGCGTAACGCCAGGGTCGCGTGGGCCAAGATGGAGGGAAAACATCCGTGGGGTCAGTTGGCCTGGAAGGTGACCAGCAACTACGGGACGAGTTTCTCCCGCTGGGGCCTGTGGGTCATCGGCACAATCGGCGTGTTCAGCCTGCTCTATGAACTCTTTTTCCAGCTGCAATGGCTGCAACCGCTGGAATCCGGCGCCGTCGCCGACTGGATCCCGGTTTGGTCCGCGATTTATTACTCCGTGAATGTCACGGCGGCCCTGGGGCTCGTGGATTACCAACCGACGCATGTCGTGAGCCAGGGCGTGGTCGTGATCAACGTCCTTGCGGGCTACATCCTGCTTGGGATCGGCATCGGGATCATCGGCCGGATGATACGCACGCGTTAGATCCCTTCTCGGTCCTCTTCTCGAACACTTACGGGTCTTGTTCGCTAGCGGCGAAGCAGCCCGGCGATCGATATCTGGTATCCACAGGGCCGGACCGGAGTAAGGGAGACCTTGCCGATCCGGCTTAGCCGGTCCATCGACAAGAAGACCTGCGCCCACCCGATCCCTGTGAGGGACGAGAGGCCGTCCATCGTTTGTGCACCACGACGCTTGAGCGTCCAGAGCATCGTGCGATCCACCGACCGGGAACGTGAAGCCTCCTGCATGGGAATTCTCATGGTCCCCTCCGCCTATACAGAAAGGTGAGAAGCTGTGGTGGGTACTTACGTTGTTGAGCGTAAGTATGAACCGAATGTCCCCATTGGCAACGAATTCATGAAATCCTGCAGCAGCACGAGCCGCATCACTCAGTCATCCTTGCCTGCTTCGTCGCTTCCTCTGCCGGGCGGCCTGAGAGCCGCCTGCCGTCGCCGACTGGCTCCGTCGTCTGAGGTCAGCCTCCTCTTCGACAGTCATCGCCCGCCAGGCACCCACTGGTAGATCGCCGAGCCTAACCGGACCAATCGCGACTCGCACCAGCCGCAATGCCGGATGGCCCACAGCAGCCGTCATGCGTCTGACCTGCCGGTTCATCCCCTCCTGCAATACAATCTCCAGCCAGGCGGTGGGCACGGTCAGGCGCACCCTGATCGGTACGGGTCGATCCGGGAGCTCCGGTACGCGTGATAGGAGACGTACCTCGGCAGGCCTCGTGGGTATCCCTCTCAGCAGCACGCCGCGGCGCAACCGGTTCAACGTCGCGTCATCGGGAATCCGTTCCACCTGAACCCAGTAGACTTTTGGCAATTTGTGCTTGGGGTCGGTGATGCGATGGGCCAGGGCCCCATCGGAGGTGAGAACCATCAGGCCTTCGCTATCACGGTCCAGACGCCCTGCCGCATACACGCCCGGCAGGTTGATGTAGCCGGCGAGCGTGGGACGGCCCTCCGGGTCGGTAAAACAGGGCAACACGTCGTAAGGCTTATGGAACACAATCGTCTTCGGCTTGGAAGCAGACATCATCACGCTACGGTCTGTAGGTTTGTATGCGTACCCCTACGGATGTTTATCCAGCCTGTTAATACGTATTTTCCCTTTAGAGGCCATATCAGGTACTAAAGGACCCTTTGAATCCATAAAACGCAGGGGATTTCCCTAGTACAGAGTCCTGCGAGAACCTCATTGAACGCGGCATCGCATTTGCTCAAGCGCACACCCGCTAGCCTCGATCAGCCATAAACCCGAATGGGCCTGTCAATGATTGACACCCGTTCTTTCTTATCACAAGGAGGTTCTATCATGGGTCGCTTCGCGCATATCCTCGTACTCGCGGCATTCCTGGCAGTGAGCGTCGGTGCTCCGGTGAGCTTCGCAGGTGAGCCTGCTCCCGCCGAGCAGAAGGAGAAGAAGGATCTGAACAGCGGCAAGGCCGAGGACGACAGCAAGAAGGATGAGAAGCAGACGGGCGGCAAGGCCGAGGACGAGGGCAAGAAAGACGACAAGAAGGCGGGCGGCAAGTAATTGCATGCTCCTGGGAGCGCAGCGCTCGCTGCGCTCCCCTCTTTCCACAGTTTTTCTCTACCTCCTCTTTCCCGTCTTGATTGATCCGTGCATTCGGTGCACCATGGGGTTCGGCTCGACTGTACGTTGCTCCCTACACATGATGCGCCTCTGTTCAAGCTCGATCGACAGCCCCATGACCACAGAACCGTCCCTCGAAGACATTGAGAATCCCGTGCTTCTTTGTATTTTGCGTCTCCGTCGCTGCAGGTTCAGAAACGGCACCGACTTTGCTCGTGCCTGATTCATCCTACATCTTTATCCAGGAGGGCATATGAGATCAGACCGCATCCGCCATCGCCGAACCCTTGTGCAGGCGAGCCTGATTGCATCCGTCGTGCTCATCGGATCCGGATGTGTGTCCACAGACACACATCAAAAGGCATTGGACGAGCTGGAGAAATCCAAGAAACTCTCGGCCAGTCAAGCTGCGGAAATGGACGAGATGAGAAGGAAGTCTAAAGCCGAATCCGATCAATTCCAGCAGCAGCTGGCCGGACTCCAGCAGAACCTGGATCAGGAGACAAGCCAGCGGAAAAGCGCGGAACAACAGGCGGCGTCGCTCGGGAAAGAGCGGGAGGCGCTGACAGCCAGGTCCACGGAGCTCCAAAACAGGCTTGAAGGCCTTGAGCGGGAAAAAAATCAGTTAGGCAGCGAGTTGGGCGACGTGCGGGCGCAAATCGCCACCCTGGAAAAGAAGCTGGCTGACGAGACCGCCAATGTGACCGCCCTCGAGTCCGATAAACAGCAACTCGCCAGCGGGACAGCCACAGCGCAAAGCGAAATCGTCAAGCTGCGGCAAAAACAGGCCGAACTCGAAGCCGAATCCGCACGCATCGCGAAGGAACGTGAACAGCTGCGCCAGGAGCAATCCAGGCTGTCAGCCACGCTCGATCAGGAACGCCAACGGCTGAAGGCCGAGGCGGAGGAGAAGGCCCGGCTCCAACAGGAACAGTCCCAGCTCTCCGCCAGTCTGGACGAGGAGCGGAAGCGCTTGAAAGCCGAAGCGGAGGAAAAGGCCCGCCTCGAACAGGCGCACGCGGCGAAAGAAGAGGAAATCCGGCGGCTCACGAAGACCCAAGAAGAATTATCGCAATCTCTCAAGGATGAAATCGCCAAGGGTAACATCAAGATCCAACAAGTACGGGACCGACTGACGATTAACATGGTCGACCGCGTGCTATTCGATTCAGGGCGCGCCGTGATCAAGCCGGCGGGCGTGAAGGTATTGAAACAAGTGGGCGACGTGCTGAACAAGATCACGGACAAACAAATCAGAATCGAAGGGCATACCGATAATGTCCCGATCAGCACGAAGCTGCAGGACAAGTTCAAGACCAATTGGGAACTGTCGACGGCCCGTGCAACGACCGTCGTACGGTACCTGATCGATCAAGGCGGCGTGCAACCTCAGGCCCTCTCGGCCGTCGGATATGCGGATACCCATCCCATTGCGAGCAATGAATCGGAGGAAGGGCGGTCGTCCAACCGGAGGATCGAGATCGTCCTCTACCCGAAAGATTTGTCGCAGGTCGCCGCCCAATAACCGACGCGCCATCGTGCGTCCGTCGCGAGGCCTTCCCCTGTGAAGGCCTCGCGGTTCCTGACCGCACACCTGGACTTCTCTCCTGCACCGCAGTATCGTGGGCCACATCACTCAACGGGAGAGGACCGAATGCGCTGGCAGGACCAACGGGAAAGCGAGAATGTCGAGGATCGGAGAGGGTTGGGCCCCGCGAGAATCGGCGGGGGACTCGGTATCGGTGGCATCGTTTTGGTGCTGGCAGTCAGCTACTTCACCGGGATGAACCCGCTCACCCTCCTTGAGTTGATGAGCGGGCTCCAGAGTACGACGGAATCTCCCATCGAATCCGTGCCCGCCGGTCCGGTCACAGATGAGATTGGGCGGTTTGCATCCGTCGTGCTGGCCGACACCGAAGACACCTGGGCGCAGCTGCTTCCCAAAGCAGGCCACCAGTATGAGAATCCCCGCCTCGTCTTGTTCACGGGGGCCGTGCACTCCGCTTGCGGAGCCACTGCCTCGGCTGTAGGGCCGTTTTATTGCCCGCAGGACCGTAAGCTGTACCTCGATCTGTCCTTTTTCAATGAAATGTCTCAGCGGCTTGGCGCACCGGGCGATTTTGCCCAGGCCTATGTCATTGCCCATGAGGTCGGTCACCACGTCCAAAATCTTCTAGGGATCGCCGAAAAAGTGCAGCGGCTCCAACGTCAGGCCAGCGAGGCAGAAGGCAACGCGCTCTCGGTCCGCATGGAGCTTCAAGCCGATTGTCTTGCCGGCGTGTGGGGCTACCATGCCAACCGTGAACGCAAACTGATCGAACCCGGGGATTTCGAAGAAGGGCTCGCAGCAGCGGCAGCCATCGGCGACGATCGTCTGCAGAGAATGTCCCGCGGAGACGTGCAGCCGGAAAGCTGGACACACGGCTCCTCTCAACAGCGGAAAGCCTGGCTGCGTAAAGGCCTGGAGACCGGAAATCCCGACGCCTGTGATACCTTTTCCTCAAGCCATTTGTAAGAACGGGAGCCACATGGTCGAAGAAGATACCTGTACCACCGCCTCGCCCGCGCCGTCAGCCTGGGAGGCCATGCTCGCTGACCCGCCTTGGGCGGCCAAATCGTTTTTAGCTGTTGCGGTCGCCACGGTCGGCGGGCTGGCGTCCTGGATAGGGAATTACACATCGCCGGCCGCCGCGCAGATCGGCGGCAGTTATCTGGGTGGCTACTTACTCGGTTGGGCCTTTCGTCGGTTCCTAAGACTCGCCGCCATGCTGATCGCGGTGGTATTGGCTTGCGTCGCCGCCATGAAATCAACCGGCTGGATCGATGTGGACTGGAGCGCCCTGGAAGCGCAGATCAGGCAAATGGTGCAGTGGCTGCACGGTGAAGCGGAAGGGCTGAAGAACGTAGTGACGGGTTTTCTGCCATCAGCCGGAGCCGCAGGAGCCGGTTCATTTTTCGGCTTCCGTAAGAAATGAGAGGAGGCTTAGAGGGCGGGACCGCTAATCGGCCAATTTGTCCTTGATTTTCCGTTCTGCTTTTCCAAACCCTTCGGCGGTCTTGTCCGCCGCCTTCTTCAATTTCTGCTCCACCTTCTCAGGCACGTGCTTGTCTTCGATCTTCTTCGCCGTCTTCTTGAACCCCTCTGCGATTGCGTCCCCGATCTTCTTGGCTCCTTCACCCACCTTCTCTGAGAATGACGCCTCGCTACCTTCTTTGGACTCTGCCGCACAGACCATCCCGTAGTTCAGGACTGCGGCGAAGGCACACATCGCGACGCACGACACTTTCATGGGCTCTTCCCCCTGTCATTGAGGCTCTCAGCTCATTATACTGTGCCTCAGCCGGCTGTCTAGAGCGAAAGGATCTTTTTCATGTCTCCATGGTTTCATCGGCGAACGGTGGCCTGTGCGCTATTGGCTACGCTGCCTATGATTCTTCCGGGCCTGCCAGCCGTCGTCTCATCAGAGACGGCGGCACAGGCGGACACGATCGAACGCGCGAAGAAAGCCACCGTCGGCATTCTGGAAGATACACAGGATCCCCGTACCCCGGACAAACCCGGGAAGATCAAGATCCGCGGAACCGGCTTCCATCTCCATGACGGCTACATCGTCACCGCCAGACATGCCGTCGAGAAAAACAGTCCGACCGGTCACGTGGTCCCCAAGGTGATTCACGTGTTGACGACGGATCTTCATGAGCTCGTCGCCCAGATTGTCGGAGAAAGCGCCTTCCTCGACGTCGTCGTGTATCGCTTGAATCAAAGGGATCGTCCTGTGCTCGATGTTTCCACCGCATTTGCCACCGAGGCACCGGTCGTCGGAAGCGAGGTCTTCACGGTCGGCTATCCGATGGGCTGGGGCCCGACGATGGCGTTCGGCCGTATCGGCAACGCCAATACATTTTTGCAAACCGTCGAGACCAGGCTCCTGCAGGCGGATCTCTCGGCCTGCAGCGGCAACTCCGGAGGGCCTCTGTACAATCGAGGCGGTGAGGTTGTCGGCATCATGCATGCCGTCATCCAGACGGACAAGGATGAGAACCAAGTCTTCTGCAGCCAAATGGCCTTTGCCATTCCCGGCACCCTGGCCTCCCGCATCGTCACGGCAGCCATTGAAGGAAAGCCGCTGGCCTTTTCCAAGCTGGGCATTCACATGACGGCGGTGAAGGACGGAACGAAGTGGCGGATGGCCGTGAAGGACGTCTCAGAGCCGGCAAAAGCCGCGGGCATACAAAAACACGACATCCTGTTGGCCATCGAAGATACGGAAATCCTGGACGCCGCACATCTGAAGAACTATTTGATTGAACGGACAGTCCCCGGCCAACGGGTCAGTCTGAAAGTCAGAAGAGCCGAAGCCGACCTCACCTTCACCGTCACCTTAGCGGGCGGGTAAGCAAACTAGCGAGAACACGTGGTTTCAGGATCCCGGCAGCGCTTGATACCAGCCATTGGCACAGGCCAATGTCACGGGACAATCGAATAGATCACTGAGATTGTGTTCTGAAAGTACCGCCTTCTTCTCACCATCCTGAAGGATTCTCCCACGTTTCAACAACACCACCCTCCGGATCTCCGGTGGGATCTCGTGAATATGGTGCGTGACAAGGAGAATGGTCTTGCCCTTGCGCATGTACCCGCGCACGAGGTCCAAGTAATGGAAGGTGGCGGTGAGATCAAGGCCGCTGGTGGGTTCATCGAGCACGAGCACGGAGGGGCCATGGACGAGCGCACGGGCTAAGAGGCAGCGGCGCTGTTCACCGGTCGACATGTCCGCATACCGGCGGTCAGTCATCATCCTGATGCCCAAATCCTCCATTACCGCCCGCGCACGGGCGATTTGTGCATAGGTAAAGTCCTGATGGCCGTAGGTACCGACACTCGCGTAATAGCCGGACAAGACGACTTTGAGGCCCGTCACCTGCTCCATGTAGTGATGCTGCAGATCGTGCGATACCATTCCAAGACGCTTGCGCACCTCCCAGACGTTCCACCGTGTTTCGCCGAAGAGCCGGATGGAGGTGTCGTCGTTCGGCATGACATGCACCTCGCCGGCCAGCAGCTTCAGAATGGTCGATTTGCCGGCCCCGTTCGGACCAAGAATCGCCGTGTGCTGATCTTCTTCCAGCACAAAGGATAGTCGCTCGAAGACACACGTGTCGCCGCGATAGACTTGCGCGTTCTTGATGTCGAGGATGCGGCCGTCGTCGGAAGCAGCGGGCATGCGGGTGTGACAGCTACAGGACTGCGATGTAACGCATCAAGCTTCGTTCGGCTCGGGATTGACCTTCGCCACGGATTTCCGCCCGTCTTGAGCACCCGACGACTTCGAGGAACCTGCAATGCGCGGCGTCGGCGTCCGCACATCCGCATTCTGCGCACGGTGCAGCAAAGCGTGGTCCATCAGCACCAGGGCCATCATCGCTTCGGCGATGGGCGTTGCCCTGATCCCGACGCAGGGATCATGGCGGCCATTCGTCTCTACCGTCACTGGATTCCCCTGCTTGTCGATGGATCGTCGCGGGACACGGATGCTCGAGGTCGGCTTGATCCCGATCGTCACGACGATGTCCTGTCCGGTAGAGATCCCGCCCAGGATGCCGCCCGCATGATTCGTGACGAAGCCCTCTGGCGTGAGTTCATCGCCATGTTCCGACCCGCGCTGCATGACTGACGCGAACCCTGAACCGATTTCGACGGCCTTGACGGCGTTGATGCTCATCATGGCTGCCGCGAGATCCGCATCGAGCTTGGCATAGATGGGAGCGCCCCACCCCACGGGAACGCCCTCGGCGACCGTCGTGATTCTCGCACCGACCGAGTCTCCGGCTTTCCGCAGTTCGTCCATAAACGATTCCAGCTTGGCCACGACGTCCTGATCGGCCGCGAAAAACGGATTGCCGCCCACGGCCTCCCAGGACTTGAACGGGATCTCATGAGGCCCCAGCTGGCTTAAGTATCCGTGAATGACGACGCCGTAGGTTTCTCTGAGCCATTTTCTCGCAATCGCCGCGGCGGCAACCCGGACGGCGGTCTCCCGGGCGGACGCCCGCCCGCCGCCCCGATGATCACGAATGCCGTACTTCTGCCAATACGTATAGTCGGCGTGCCCTGGCCGGAACGTATCGATCAAATTACCGTAGTCTTTGCTCCGCGCGTCCTCGTTGCGGATCAGCAGCGCGATCGGCGTTCCGGTTGTCCTGCCCTCGAACAAGCCGGACACAATTTCCACTGTGTCGGATTCTTGCCGTTGCGTGACGTGACGGGACGTGCCGGGCTTACGGCGATCGAGATCGTGTTGGATATCGTCGGCAGAGAGCGCCAGCCCGGGAGGGCACCCGTCGACGACGCACCCGATGGCCGGGCCGTGGCTTTCGCCGAACGACGTCACGGTGAAGATGTGACCGAAGGTATTGCCGGCCATCCGATTACTCAATCAGATCGAGTTTGATGCGGAGCTCCTGCAGTTGATCGGGCGCAACGGCAGACGGCGCATCCGTGAGCGGACATTGGGCGCGCTGTGTCTTCGGAAACGCAATGACATCGCGAATCGACTCCGCGCCACCAAGAAGCATGATGAGCCGGTCGAGGCCGAAGGCGATCCCGCCGTGCGGGGGTGCACCGTAATCCAGGGCTTCCAGGAGGAAGCCGAACTTGGCCTGGGCCTGCTCTTTGCTGATCCCGAGCAAATCCAAAATGCGCAACTGTACGTCGCTTCGATGGTTGCGAATGCTGCCGCCCCCAATCTCGTTGCCGTTTAAGACCATATCGTAGGCCTTGGCACGCGCGTGCAGCGGCTCAGAATCCAGCAATGTCAGATCCTCGTCGAGCGGCGCCGCAAAGGGATTATGCATGAAGATATAGCGCTTTTCCTCCTGCGAGTAGTCGAGCAGCGGAAAGTCGGTCACCCACACCGGCTTCCAGGCCGACTTGTCGATCAGATTCAGTTCCTCGCCGAGGAGCAGCCGGATGCGCCCGAGCACGTCGTGGACGATGGCCGCCGTATCGGCGCCGAACAGAACGAGATCCCCTGGTTGTGCCTCTGGCAACGCTACGGCGAACGCTTTGGCATCGAGAAACTTCGCAATGACCGAGTCCAATTGGCCGTCGGCTGTGATCTTGAGCCAGGCCAGCCCCTTTGCGCCGAAACTTCTCGCCATTTCTCCCAGGGCATCGATGCGGCTTCTGGCGATGCTCTGACCGCCCTTCACAATCAGCGCCTTGACAATTTTGCCTTTTCCCGCCGCTTCTCTGAATACCTTGAACTCGCTGGTAGCGCCGAACGCGGTGACGTCATAGAGCGGCATCTCGAACCGGAGGTCCGGCTTGTCCGATCCATAGCGCGCCATGGCCTCGGCATACGTCAGCCGTGGGAACGGCGTCGGAAGCGAGACGCCTCCGGCCTCTCGGAAGACGGTCACAATCATCCGCTCCATCAGATCCATGACCTGTTCGCGATCGACGAAGGACATCTCGAGGTCGATCTGGGTAAATTCCGGCTGACGGTCGTTGCGGAGGTCCTCGTCGCGGAAACAGCGGGCGATCTGATAATAGCGATCCACACCGCTGACCATGAGCACCTGCTTGAAGAGCTGTGGTGACTGGGGAAGCGCAAAGAACTGACCTGGATTCACACGGCTTGGGACAAGATAATCCCGTGCGCCTTCGGGCGTGCTCTTCGTGAGAATCGGCGTCTCCACTTCCAGAAAGCCCTCCCGGTTGAGGAAGCCGTGCACGGCCTGCACGACGTTGTGCCGCAAACTCAACAACCGCTGCATCCGCGGGCGCCGGAGATCGAGATAACGGTACTTCAACCGAATGCCTTCGGTGACTTCGGCATCGTCTTCGATGACGAAGGGCGGCGTCTTCGCCTCATTCAAGATCTCCACGGCGTCGACGAAGACTTCGACCTCTCCGGTCGGCAGATTGGAATTCCTGGATTCGTCCGGACGTGCGACGACCTGGCCCGTAACCGAAACGACACATTCACTCCGCAGCGTGTGGGCGGCCTTGTGCACATCCCGGTTCCGCTCGGCGTTGAACACCACCTGTGTGAGGCCGGTACGGTCGCGCAGGTCGATAAACATCACCATGCCGTGGTCGCGGCGGCGCTGGACCCAGCCCTGCAACACCACGGTCTGTCCCACATGAGCCTTGTTCAACTCTCCGCATCGATGCGTTCTTACTTTCACATTATGCTCGCTTTCCTGTCATGATCCATCGGCCTCGACGGCGTTGACGCTTGACCTTGCTTGTTCGTGCCCAGCCCTCGCGCCGCTCCGGCTTCCGTGAGGGGGCAGGCCCTGGAGTATCCCCGACCGAGGCCACCCGTTCTTCCACCAGCCGGCGCAGCGCATTGGCCTCCCGGTCGGTCAAGAAGCGGAACTCGCCCGGCTCCAAATCCCCGAGCATGAGAGGGCCCATCCGGACCCGCAGTAGCTTGATCACACGACGCCCGACCGATTCCAGCATGCGCTTCACTTGATGCTTGCGCCCTTCGCGAATGGTGATCTCCAGCCAGGAATTCGCTTCGACCTTTCGTACTTTCCTCACTTGCGCTGGACCGGTCATGCCATCGTCGAGTCTCACACCTGCTTCCAGCTGCTTAATGTCTTCGTCGGGCACTACACCCTTCACCTTGATCAAATAGGTCTTGGGGACGTGGTACCGCGGGTGGAGCATTGCCTGAGCCAACTCCCCATTATTCGTCAACAACATCAAACCTTCACTGTCGAAATCCAACCGGCCGACGGGAAACACCCGCACCGACACACCGTGCAGGTAATCCTTCACCGTCGTCCGTCCGCCCGGATCATCCAGAGTGGAGACGACATTCTTCGGTTTGTTCAACATGAGATAGACGAAGGGCTGCGCAGCGCTCAGATGTTTGCCGTCGACCTTGACGTGATCACGCCCGGGATCGACCTTGGTCCCCAACTCCGTCACGGTCTTGCCATTGACCATGACCCGACCCGCAACGATCATTTCCTCGGCCTTCCGGCGCGACGCGAGACCGGCTCCGGCAATCAACTTCTGTAATCTGACTTCCATCTTCCCGTTTTACTCCCACTCAATCGTGCTGGGCGGCTTGGAACTGATGTCGTAGACCACCCGGTTCACACCCTTTACCTCGTTGATGATGCGGTTCGACATCCGGCCCAACACCTCGGGCGGAATCTTCGCCCAGTCGGCCGTCATGCCGTCTAAGCTGGTCACGGCACGAATCGCCACGACGTGCTCGTAGGTCCGCTGATCGCCCATCACGCCGACCGTCCGGACCGGCAGCAACACGGCGAAGGCCTGCCAGATGTCCCTGTACAGGCCGGCGCTTCGTATCTCCTGATCCACAACTGTTTCCGCGGCGCGCAAGATGGCCAGGCGCTCTTTCGTCACGGCCCCCAGCACACGAATCGCCAATCCCGGGCCGGGAAACGGCTGCCGCCAGATAATTTCGTCCGGCAACCCCAATTCGTTTCCGAGAACCCGTACCTCGTCCTTGAACAGCTCGCGCAGGGGCTCGATCAGCTTCAACCTCATGCGGGACGGCAACCCTCCGACGTTGTGATGCGTCTTGATGGTGGCCGATGGGCCCTTAAAGCTGACGCTTTCGATCACATCGGGGTACAACGTTCCCTGGACCAAATACTTGATGCCCTTCAGCTTCTTCGCCTCGGCTTCGAAATTCTTGATAAAGAGGCGTCCGATGTTCTTCCGTTTACGCTCAGGATCCGTTACGCCCTTTAAGCCGGCCAGAAACTGCTCCGTCTTGTCCAGCATGCGCAGATTGAGATGGAGTTGGGAGGCAAACGTCTTCTGCACCTGATCCCGCTCGCCGGCTCGCAACACGCCATTGTCGACGAAGATACAGGTGAGCTGATCGCCGATCGCCCGATGCGTGAGAGCCGCCGCCACCGACGAATCGACGCCGCCGCTCAACGCGCAAATGACTCGTTCTTTCCCGACCTGCGCTCTGATCTGCTTGACCGCCGTGTCCACATACGATTGCATCGTCCACGTCGGCTTACAGCCGCAGATGTCATAGACAAAATTGCGGAGGAGTCTCGCGCCGTCCGGCGTATGGGCCACTTCTGGATGGAACTGAAGGCAGTAGATCCGCTGCGTGCCATCATCCCGCTTCATGGCGGCGACCGGGGAATTGCTCGTGTGGGCGATGGCGCGGAAGCCGTCCGGCATCCGTTCGATGCGGTCGCCGTGCGACATCCAGACGACGGTCGAGCCGTCCTTCCCGATGCCGGCAAAGAGATCGCTGGCGTCATCGATCGTCAGCTCCGCACGCCCGTATTCGCGATGCTTGGACTTGGCCACCGCGCCGCCGGTCAGATGCGTAACCAGCTGCATGCCGTAACAGATGCCCAGCACAGGGATGCCCTGCTCGAACAGCTGCTTGGACACGCTGGGAGCCTTCTTCTCGTACACGCTGGAGGGACCGCCGGAAAGCACGATGCCTTGCGGGCGGTAAGCGAGCACGCTCGCCAGCGGGACGGTGCAGGGAAGAATCTGCGAATAGACCTGCGCCTCACGAATGCGTCGAGCGATCAACTGCGTGTACTGGGATCCGAAATCCAGAACAAGGATTCTATCGTGCCAGAGTTCCATGACGTGAGCTTTCGGCGTTTAGTGGTGAACGGTCAGATGCATGGCAGCATCGCAGAGCCAACGACGAGTGCTGATTGTGGAAGTGGCTGAGACCTGATGGCTGAACGCTGATGGCGCTATTCCCAATCCGTGCGATAGTTCGGCGCTTCCTTGGTAATGATGACGTCGTGCACATGGCTTTCACGGAGTCCCGCGACCGTCTGGCGGATGAACGCCGCGTTCTTTTGAAGATCGGGGATCGTCTTGCAGCCGCAGTAGCCCATACCGGACTTCACCCCTCCGACGAGCTGATAGATGACCGCCGACAATGGCCCCTTGTACGGCACGCGTCCTTCAATACCTTCCGGAACGAGTTTTTGCGGAGCCCGGCCGCTTTGACCATACCGGTCGCCGCCGCCCCGTTCCATGGCGCCGATCGATCCCATGCCCCGGTAGACCTTGTAGGTTCTCGCCTGGTAGAGCACGGTTTCCCCCGGGGATTCCTCTGTCCCTGCGAGCAGGCCGCCCAGCATGACCGTGGAAGCACCGGCCGCCAAGGCCTTGCTGATATCGCCAGAAAACTTGATGCCGCCATCGGCCACGATCGGGACACCGCTGCCTTCGAGCATCTTGGCGCAATCGGCGATCGCCGTCAGTTGCGGCATACCGGAGCCGGACACGATGCGCGTCGTGCAGATCGATCCCGGCCCCACGCCGACTTTGACCGCATCCACCCCGGCCCTCACCAAATCCTTCGCCGCCTCGGCGGTAGCGATGTTGCCGGCCACCACTTCCAGAGTCTGATGCTGCCGCTTGATCATTTTGACCGTATCCAGAACCGCCTGCGAGTGTCCGTGTGCCGTGTCCACCACCACCAGATCGACGCCGGCTTTCTTCAAATGCGCAAGCCGTTCCTCCGAATCCGGACCGACGCCGACGGCCGCGCCGACGCGCAACCGCCCGTGAGCATCCTTACAGGCATTCGGATACTTAATACGTTTTTCAATGTCCTTGATGGTGATCAGACCTTTGAGTTCTCCCTGCTTGTTGACCACCGGCAACTTCTCGATCCGGTGTTCGTGGAGAATTTCCCGGGCCTTTTCGAGACTGGTTCCTTCAGGGGCGGTGATCAGTTTGTCCCGCTTCATGACCTGCGAGACCTTGAGATCCAGACGGGTCTCGAACCGGAGATCGCGGTTGGTCAGAATGCCAACCAGCTTCTTCTGCTTGGTGACGGGAATGCCCGAGATGCGGTATTTCGCCATGAGCTGGTGGGCGTCCCGGATGGTTTGATCCGGGGAGATGGTCACGGGATCCAGGATCATGCCGCTTTCAGACTTTTTGACCCGGTCCACTTCCGCCGCCTGGTCGGCGGGCGTGAGCACGCGATGAATGATGCCGACGCCGCCTTCGCGCGCCATCGCGATGGCCAGGCGCGATTCGGTCACCGTGTCCATGGCGCTGCTGATAATGGGAATGTTGATCTGGATGTTCCGCGTGAGGGAGGTGCGGACATCGACTTCGCTGGGGAGCACGGCGGATTTTGCAGGCACGAGAACCACGTCGTCATACGTGAGTCCGAGGCGTGGTTCTTTTTCCAGCATGATCCTCCGTAATCGGGGCCGTCAGGCCTTTTGGGGTTGTTGCGCTTTCTCGATTTCTGCCGCTGCTTCCGCTTCTTCCTGCAGCCGCTCGCTGCCTTCATCGGCCGGCATGAACTGCTGCACGCGGGTATTGCCGCTGTCAACAACGAACACGCTGCCTTTGGCGTCGAGCGCAAGGCCATAGGGGAAGTTAAATTGTCCGTCGCCGTTGCCGTACCCGCCCCATTGCGTGATGAAGTTGCCTTCCTTGTCGAATTTTTCGATCCGGTGGTTCCCGGTATCGGTGACGTACACGTCGCCGGCCGCGTCGAGGGCGATCCCCCAAGGCGAGCGCAACTGTCCGGCTTCCTGCGACAACGGACTGCTCGCATGGCCCGCTTCCGTGCTGCCTCCCCATTTCGTCAGCAGTTGGGGCAGCACGTTCGTGCTGGTATCGAATTTCTGAACGCGGTGATTGCCCATGTCGACGACGTAGACGGCGCCGTCGGATTGGTCTACGGCGATCCCGCGCGGGAAGTAGAATTGTCCGTCACCGTTGCCGAAGCTGCCCCACGACATGATGAATTCGCCGGTCATGTCGAATTTCTGCACACGGAAGTTGGCGCTGTCGACGACGTACACATAGCCGCGCACGCGGTCGACGGCAATGCCCCAGGGCGAATTGAATTGGCCTTCACCATTGCCGCGCGAACCGAACTTCATCAAATATCCGCCGAGCTTGCCGTCAAACTTCTGCACGCGGTGGTTGTTGGTATCGACCACCCAGACGTCGCCTTTGCCGTCGCAGGCAATACCCGTGGGATTGTGGAAATTCGCATTGGCCGAGCCGAAGTTGCCCCACAGGATAATGAAGTTGCCCGCGTTGTCGAACTTCTGAATCCGGTTGTTGCCGTTGTCCACCACGAACAAAGAGCCTTGCTGGTCCACACAGACGCCGTAGATCGGCGCCATGAATTCCCCGCCGTGCAGCAGCGAAGCGCCGCGGCCCGACCGTCCCCATCGGGACACGCACAGGTAGCCCGATGTGTTGACCAGAATTGTGGCACTGGCCGGCGTCGACACGTTCCCGCCCACGTCTTTGAACCAGACGTAAATCGTCTTCTGACCATCGCCGGGAGACAGGATGAAGGGAATCGTGGCTCCGAACTTCAATGCGGGCGCGACCTCAACCCAGCCAGGCGTGCCGGCCATCGGCGTCATCGGTGCTTCGGAGACATAATAGGCGCCGACCCCCGTGTCGATATCGTTCGCGGAGATGGTCACGACTACTTCCGGCGAGTTCGTCATGAACGCCCCGTGATTCATGACCGCATAGGAGTTCTGAGGAGCGGTAATGTCGATCAAGACCGGGGTGGCGTTCGCCAGACTCGAGAGCTCGCTCTCGATGTCGCCATCGAACACGGCCGCGACCGCATAGAAATAGACGGTGTCGTTGGTGAGGCCTGTGTGGGTAAAGGGATTGGTTACGCCTTCGATCTTGGTTCCGGTTTGTTTCGTCAGCTGAGGTGATGTGTTGAAATAGAGGTTGTACGACACCGCCCCGGGCACTTCAATCCAGCTCAGGAACGTTTCCGTATCACCAGCTTTCACCGCGACACTGCTCGGCGGCGGGGTGGTGTTGGTCGCCTCGGACTTCGACTTTTCTTCCTTGCCCCTGTTGATTTCTTCGTCCGTCGGCACGTACTTCAAGACACGGTTGTTGCCGCTGTCGACGACGTAGACGCACCCTTCCTTATCGACGGCGATCCCGTATGGGAAATTCAATTGGCCTTCGGATTTGCCCCGATTGCCCCACGCGCAGAGGAATGTGCCGTTGCCGTCAAATTTCTGGATCCGATGATTGCCGGTGTCCACGACGTACACATTGCCCAACGCGTCGCAGGCAATGCCCCACGGCGCCTTAAACTGTCCCGGCCCCGCTCCCTCGCGGCCCCACTTCGTCAGGAAACTGCCGCGGGCATCAAATTTTTGAACGCGGTTGTTGCCTTCATCGGCCACATAGATATTGCCGACGAAATCCACCGCCACGCCGCGGGGGAAGAAGAATGCCCCGTCGAAACTTCCGTCGCGTCCCCATTTCACGAGCGGCGTGCCATCCGCTTTGAATTTTTGAATACGGGCATTGCTGGTGTCGGACACGTAGAGATTACCTTCTTGATCCGTCGCGACTCCCCAGGGCACATCGAACTTGCCCATATCGGCGCCGCGCCACGCGAACCCGAACTTGCCCCAGGCCTGCATGACGTTGCCATCGAGATCGAATTTTTGCACCCGGTTGTTCCCGCTGTCGGCAATGTACATGCTGTCGTTCGCGCCGACGGCCAATCCGCGCGGATAGTAGAAATTACCTTCCTGGGAGGACGGCTCGCCGCCCCAACGGGCCACGAACGCACCGGTCTTGTCGAATTTCTGGATGGAGTGGTTGTCCGTGTCGGCGATGTAGAGATTGCCTTCCTTATCGAGCGTGATGCCGGTGGGAGAGCTGAATTCTCCCTCGTCGACGCCTTCCTGGCCAATGCATGCCGCCAATAGATACGGCGAAGGAATGGCCATGACCTCTTGCGATTCTGGACTTTCGCCTTTCGGCGTGACAACCGTGACGACGTAGTGATAGCAGCTGCCGTTGGCCAAATCGTCGTGTACAAATGGGGACTGCGCGCCCTCGAGGCACGTGGCTTTCTCTTTCTTCACTCCAATGACGGACTTGAAGTCTTCAGGACCGGCGATCGGTCGGGTCAACTCCGAAAACTTGATCTGCACGCCTTTGGTCGTCTGAAAGTACAGGTTGTAGTACATCGCATCCGGCACGGAATCCCATGTGATCGTAATCCGGCCGTTCCCGCATTTGGCGGCGACGTTGGCCGGCGGTGGAGGCAGGTCTTCTTCCTCGGCAATCGAGTCGCCGGCGCCCCATTCTCCCTGGGCCCCCTCGACCGTGAGCGGCGCACGACGGAATGGAAACATCTCCTCCAGAAGCCATGCTTTCATCATAGGTGGTGCCTCTTGATCCTCGACAGGGTTACAACCAAGAAACGAGCGTCTTTCAATGAGTTAGAACGGGATTGGGGAGTCTAACAAAGCAAAAAGATGAATTGCAAGGGAGGCCTGCGGGGGACCAATCGGCCCTGCCTCCGAAGGAAGGACGAGCGAGTTCGGAAGGGACTATTGAAGTCGCAGCGTCATTGAGGACGGACGGCGACGGACTCGAAGGCAGGAAAGTCAAAGGCAGGAACGGCGCACCCTCATGCGCTCGTTTAGGTCTGCTCAACCGGTTCCGGGATCAACGCCTGCGGTTCCCACGATTCCAATTCCTGTTCAGGCACAGGGCTGGGATCCGGGACGATTGCGAGTTCCTGTTCCATCGGGAGCAATGCCTGTTCAGCTTCACCCAATTCCTTGAATTCACGAAGCGGTGGCAGCTGGGTGATGTCCTGCAGGCCGAAATGTTCGAGGAAGAATTTCGTGGTCCCATACATGATCGGACGCCCAGGCACTTCTTTGCGCCCGACAATGCGGACAAGTTTCCGTTCGAGCAACGTCCGCAACACTCCCGAAGTTTCAACGCCGCGGATCTCTTCAATCTCCGCCCGAACCAACGGCTGCTTGTATGCGATGATGGCGAGAGACTCCAGTGCAGAGCGCGACAGCTTTTGAGCCGCCTTGGCTTTGTCCAAACGCTTCAACCACGGCGCGAAATCCGGCTTGGTCACCAGCCGGTAGCCACCTGCCAGCTTGACGAGTTGAATGCCCCGGCCCCCGAGCGAGAGATCGTTTTCCAACCGCTCCAGCGCTTCTTCGACTTCGGCCTTCGTGACGGTCCCGACCGCGGTCGTCAGGCGCGTCAGCGGCACCGGTTCGGGAGACACGAAGAGCAGCGCCTCGAGTAGGGCCATCAACTCACTCCCGTCCAAGCCATCGTTCGGCGCGTCAATGGAGGCGTTCTCAGACTCCGACGGGGCGCCTGACAGCTCCGCACCGTTGACCTCCTCCAGAACTTCCGTGCCTCCGTCACGCAGCTCCTCGGCGCTCATGCTTACCTCCATTCCGAATCATCCAATTCCGCCGGATCCGGCACCAACGTAAAGGTCCGCGACACCAGAATCGGTCCGAAATTTTCTGCTTGATACACACGCACCGTCCGCAAACGAATCAGCTCCAGCAACGCCAAAAACGTCACAATGATCACCAACCGGTGGCAAGATGCTTCAAAGAGGGCCTCAAACCCGATGGATTCCTGCCCCTCCAGCGCCTCGAGAACGGCGTTCATGCGGTCGCGGACCGTCAGATTGTCGGGAATGATCTCCAGCAGCTTCTTACCGGGATTGCGATTGAGAATCCCCTGCAATGCATCGACGAGGTCAAACAATCCGATGTTGTCCAGCGTCGTCTCCTCTGCATCAGCAGAGCTCTCCAACGACACGGCCGGTCGGCTGTAGATCTCCCGCCACATCCGTTCCTGGGTATCCAACTGTCGTGCCGCCTCCTTGAAGGATTTGTACTCGAGCAGGCGTCGTACGAGTTCCTCGCGAGGGTCCGGCCCGTCTTCCTCGTCTTCCGCGCTTTCCTCGACGGGAAGGAGCATCTTGGATTTGATCTGTAGCAGTGTGGCGGCCATGACCAGGAATTCGCCGGCCACCGTCAAATTGAGATCCTTCATCGCCTCGATGTAGCTCAGGTATTGTTGAGCGATCATGGCGATGGGAATGTCGTAAATGTTGATTTCGTTCTTCTTGATCAGATGGAGGAGGAGGTCGAGAGGGCCCTCAAAATTCTCAATACGGACCTGGTAAGGCAGTTCGGTCTGTTCGGCCCCGTCGAGTTGGTTATCCACAAGCCGCTTTATACCAGCTTTGGGGAGGCGGAGCAAGAGCCGATCTATTAGTTGTGGTCGGAACGGTCACCTGGATCGAACTAGATACGCAATCAGCACGGCGCTGAATACCAGCAAGGACAGGGTAATGGCATATTGAATTTGGGGATTCTCAATGCCCAGAGCCTGGGAGTTGCCGGAGCGCTTTGCTCTCGCGAATTGCGGCCCCTTCTCGAAAAACGCTTTGGAGAAATCCTCACGGCCATTGAACTGTGCATCGTCAAAGTCCGCGACAGCGCGGAAGGTGACGCGACGGAAAAACGCATCGCCGTCGAACTGCGTAAAGGTGAAGAATGCGTCCCCGTCGAAGAGGGCTTCCGAGAAATCCGCCAGGCCAGAAAACTGAGCTCCCGAGAACCCCGTACCCAGTTTGAAATACGTTCTCGCAAAATTCGCGTCACGATCGAAACGCACTTCCAGAAACTCCGCCAGCCCGCTGAATCCCGACTGCTCGAATGTCACCGGCCCCTCAAACCTGGAGCGGTGAAACCGGGTGTGTCGACCGAAGGCCGTTTTTTCGCCGGTCACTTCCCGGAGAAACCGGCCTTGCACGAAATATCCTTCCGCGAGGAATACCGCTCCGGACAAGAGCACCGGCTGGGTAAACACGGCGCGCGACAGATCGACCATTTGCTGGAACGTTGTTCCCGTGAACGTGACGGGACCGCTGAACACGAGCGTGCCATCGGGTGATCGATGGACGATCCTGCCCTGCACGATGGAATTCACGATCGACACCGCACCGGCGATGACTCTCACCTCCTTTTCCTGCGGACCGAGGATCCCGTCGAGCGCGGGCGGAGCGGTCACCACAGGCAGGGTGTCCAGTACGACATCTCCCCGGATCAACACGCCGTTCAGATCGACGGTCTCTCCCCGTTCCAGGGCCGTCAGGAGTGTCGAGGCATCCACGGCATGAGCCTCCCGCTCTGCCGGCGTACAGGCCCCATCGAGATGAACTGTGAAGCGTCCCTGTGCGCCTGGCACCGCGTCACTGACGAGACAGCCGGCGGAAAGAGGGGCCGGGAAAAAATACAGCAACGTGGCCAGGCACCAACAGCCGATGTGGGGCAGCTTCGACATGCAGGCCCTTATACGGAATGGCGGCCACGCAAGGCAAGATGGATGCTTTGCTTTACAGACGGAGGCCGTTTGTTAGACTTCTTCCATGCGTCACCGCGGACTGACGATCGGAGGCCTCTTTTTCTTCTCGCTCCTGACCGGGCACGTCCCAAGTCATGCCATCGAGTACGTCGAGCTTCCGATCCTTGCGGCAGTCGGCCAAAATAATCTCGGCGTCTTTGAGATCATGATGATGGGCTGGGACCGAAAACCCGATCCCAAGCCCGTCCAACTACAGATGCTCTTTGGAGGCGTCCGATACGGTAAGACGCACTTGGGGTCCATGGCACTCGCGTTCGACTATGCCGTCGAACGCACAGCCAACGTGTCTCACACCGGTACAGTATCGGTGCAAGGGATCACGTACCGGCCTTCGGGCAGCGATGGTCCGAGCGCCGGCGCGGCGATGGCGGTGGGATTCATCGCGATGTTTAAGGGGGACCGCATCCAACGGGGCACGGCGCTTACCGGCACTCTCGAACCTGGGGGCATGATCGGATGGGTCGGTGGAATTCCGGACAAGATCCGGGCTGCAAAACGAGAGGGCTATCACACTGTGCTGGTGCCCCGCGGCCAACTCTATTCAGCACAATGGAACCTCATCGAACTGGGCTACCAGCTGAGCATTGCGGTCAGGGAGGTCGACACCGTCGATGACGCCTACCGGATCATGACCGGCAAGAGCCTGTGAACAGCGGCTCCGCGCGTTAGAGCTGCGCGCGGGCTTCGCTCATCCCTCGCACGATGGCCTCGTATTCACCCGGCGTCAGCCGGTGCATGCCAAGCGAGAGCCTCCGATTTAATTCCGCCTGATCCGGGATATTCAACACACGGAGCAATAGCGCTTGGCTGGCGTGAGCGGACCAAGTCCAACGTGTAATGCCATCGATGCGTACAAAGCCATGCCGTGCTTCCGTCCGGAGCTCATCCTTGAGAAAGTCGTCCAATGCGGTGAAGTCCTGGACGGGAGGCACGATCATAAATTCGGCGCAGAGACCGACCTTGAGGACGTACACCAACCCATGCGACTGCGGGGTGAGATAGGTTTGGAGATTCGATCGAATCAAGGCGGTGCACAGCCCCCACAGGCCGTGCGAGAGTTGAAGGTCCGCACTCTCCTCGGAAGTCCGTTCACGCAACGCGGGAACAATAAACAGGAAGTGGCTCACAACGTCTCCACCGATGGGACAGGCTCGTCGGCGGCAGCGGACCACCCGGTCGGGAAGCTGGGAGCCGCAGTCAGGCCGAACACGTTGGTGAGGTGAGACGACAGAGATTAGTGTCGATAATCGTCGGAGTCATCGATGATATCGTCAGACTTTTCGAGATAGTCGACGTCTTCCTCATCGTCATCGAGGGAGAGATCTTCTTCCATGTCTTCATCCATTTCACTTTCACCGCTGAGATCAATCTCCTCCTCCCCCATCTCATCCTCGTCCAGGTCCGGGTCCTTGGGCATCGCCGGAGCTCCCTTTACCGGCGGCACCTTCCGGATTTCCTCATCTGCGACTGCCTTCTTGACGGCAGTAGGTTTGGACGGAGCGGGCGCTGCCACGGGTTTTTTCTTAGGAGCCGCTTTTGGTTTCGCCGCGACCTGTTTCTTCGCGGTTCGCTTCGCCGCTTTTTGGGGGGATTTCTTGCTGGTGCCTTTCGAAGCCTTTTTCTTCGTCGGACCCTTCTTCATCTTCGCCATCGATCCTCTCCTCTTTCATCCACGCGCACGTTGATCACCGATTCGGCCACCATCTAGCATGAACTTACGGAGGGTTGCAACGGGGTCGCAGGAGGCTACAACGTGCAGGAATTCCGCCCTCAGGGAGTGATCCAGACGGTCACAACGGCCGGAGCGCTGTCGGCCCCCTTGACGGTGTCCGGTCCGGCCATATCGGTCACGACCAGGGAAAATTGATAGCGTTTCTCCTCCGAGACTTTCGGCGCTACGAAGGTGGCCTTGGCTTCGTTCACATTGCTGAGGATAACGCGATGTCCTAAGATCTGCTTCCATTCAAAATGCAATGGATCGCCGTCAGGATCGCGGCTTTTGAGACCGTCTAGCAGCACAAGCTCCCCTGACTTCGCATGCAGCTCTTTGACCACCTCGGCGATCGGCGGGCGATTCGGCTCACCATCCGCCTCGACAATGATATCCACCATACCCGTTTTGCCGCGGTTTTCGACGGAAACGGTCGCCTTCCCCGCGCCCATGATTTGCAGTATGCCGTCGACATCCACGGACACGATCTGCTCGTCCGACGAACGAAAACGACTGCCAGTGTTCGGCCCGTTGAGCGGCCGCGACACGCCATCGCTGAATTGCCCCACAGCAGGAACCACCAATCGCTTGCCGACCTGTCTCACCCTCCAAGGCCTGATCACCGTAAATTCGATGGTCTGAAGCTCCGCCGTTGTCCCCACCGTCACCACCACCTCGTCAAATTCCTCATGGCTTTCCATTCGGCCTCTCACGACTTCACCAACGGCCAACAGACGCATCCGGCCCAATGCGTCGTCCGGGACCCTCACTGTGCCGACAAAGGGAGCCCCGTCTTGCGATGGAGCGAATGGCGCGGGATGTGCTTGATGTGAAGCCAGTGGCTCCTCATCGATCCTGTACCAATAGTAATGAAGCCCTCGAAGATTGACCTCTCTCCCGATATCCACAGCGACGGGAAGCGCCTGCCCGGCGGATAATGTGACGTCGGCAGCAGGCATCGTCAGCGTCAACGCCCCGGCCACGCTTGGGGCCAAGCCAAGTGACCCATGGCCCCCATTCCATGCCAAGATCGTCAGGGGTAGTATCATCACGAACTGGCGCACATGGCATCTCATAACCACCCTCAAAATAAGGCGAAGAATCGTATAATCGCGTACCCGCGTCAAGCCTGTTCTCTTTCCGCACTGAGCGGCCCCGAAGTACTACTTGTCTCCTTGACCGGCATGGTAAAATGGTTATGCTGAAATCATAGGTATGAAAAGCGCCATCTCTATACAAGCATTCTTCGTCGTGCTGGTCATGATGCTGTGGACTGCATGGCCGACCTCGGCCACACCTCCCTACACTGCGATCACCATCGACAATGGATCGCCTTATTTCGTTCCAAAATCCGCCACAGTGGCCACTGGTGCTCCGATCAGATGGGAAAATCCCACACCAACAGAACATACGGTCACGCACGTCGGGTGTCTTGAGGACGGTGAAAGCTGCGCGTTTGATTCTGGCATGGTACTTCCCAACGATACCTACACGCACCCTGGCTTGGCCCCCGGCAAGTATCAGTATATTTGCCGTATCCATCCCATCATGCACGGGACAATCATCGTCACGGATGGCTCCCCCGTCCCTTCTCATCTGTAAGCCCCACAACGCCGTAGAGTTCTTGCAGGAAAAGCGGCAGCTCGTGTAGGCTTCTGCGCTTAAGCTCCACGAGAAACATGAAGCCAGCTGTTGCTGCCCACGAACCACGCCATCTTACAGGGGAGACTTTGAATCTCCTGGCCTGGCACATCCCCGACCTGGTCGCCTATCAACATCATTCCGACGAATGGTGGTTCGCACCTCTTGATGACAACCGTCCTATAGTTCGGTTGAACCGTACCGGCCTCGACATGCTCAAGGCGATGAACGGCCACACGACCGTCCGGACGTTGGTCGAACGGTATGGAACAAAAGTCTGCGGACCGGACGGACAGCCGGGGCAGTGGCATTTAGAGCGCTGGGCGCTTCCGAATTATTCGCTGTGCTACTTCGGCG
>DASVBB010000150.1:0-3613 GCA_036376045.1 Nitrospira sp. | reverse complement strand
GACTTGACCGACTCCGTCAACGCGATGGGCGCCAATCTCACGGCCCAGGTGAGAAACATTGCCGAGGTGACCACCGCGGTCGCCCGCGGCGACCTCTCGCGCAAGATTACCGTCGACGTCAAAGGCGAAATTCTTGAGTTGAAGAACACGATCAATACCATGGTGGACCAGCTCAACGCGTTTGCCGCGGAAGTCACCCGCGTCGCGCGCGAGGTCGGCACGGAAGGGAAACTGGGCGGCCAGGCGGTGGTCCAAGGCGTGGGCGGCACATGGAAGGACCTGACGGACTCCGTCAACGTCATGGCGACCAATTTGACGGACCAGGTGCGTGGCATCGTGAAGGTCGTCACCTCGGTGGCGAACGGCAACCTCAGACAGAAACTGACGGTCGAAGCCAAAGGCGAAGTCGCGGCGTTGGGTGAAACGATCAACAACATGACCGATACCCTGGCGATTTTCGCCGACCAGGTCACGAACGTTGCACGCGAGGTCGGCGTGGATGGCCGCCTGGGCGGTCAAGCGAACGTGCCCGGTGCCTCCGGGACCTGGAAGGACCTCACCGGCAACGTGAATCTGCTGGCCGCGAATTTGACCACCCAGGTGCGCGCGATCGCCGAAGTGGCGACGGCCGTAACCAAGGGCGACCTGACCCGGTCCATTCAGGTGGAAACACGCGGCGAAGTCGCCGAGCTCAAGGACAACATCAATACGATGATCGACAACCTGCGCGTGACCACGGAGCGCAACCAGGAGCAGGACTGGTTGAAGACCAACGTCGCGAAATTCACCCGCATGCTGCAGGGGCAACGTGACCTCTTCACGGTCGGCCAGATGCTGCTGTCGGAACTGGCTCCGCTCGTCGAAGCGCAACAGGGCACGATGTATCAGATGGACGTCGTCGAAGGACAGCACCCCTCACTGCGTCTGCTGGCCGCTTACGCGAGTGCGAGGCAGCCGGAGGACCGGGTGGAAAGCGGAGAGGGTTTGATCGGGCAGTGCGCGCTGGAAAAGCAACGCATTCTGTTGACGGACGTGCCGCCCGCGTATGCGGCCATTCAATCCAGTCTCGGTCGAGCGCTCCCGGCCAACATCGTGGTGCTACCGGTCTTGTTCGAGGGGCAGACGAAGGCGGTCATCGAGTTGGCCTCGCTCCATCCGTTCAGGGTAACGCACCTGGCCTTCCTCGAACAGCTCACGCAGAGCATCGGCGTCGTGCTCAATACCATCGAAGCGACGATGCGCACCGAAAACCTTCTGCAACAGTCGCAACAGCTCACCACGGAATTGCAATCCCAGCAGAAGGAGCTGACGCAAACCAACGAAGAGCTCGAGCGCAAGGCCAAGCAGCTGGCCGAGCGCAACACGGAAGTCGAACGGAAGAACAAAGAGGTGGAGCAGGCCCGCCGCGCGCTCGAGGAAAAGGCCGCAGAGCTCGCGCTCACCTCAAAGTACAAATCGGAATTCCTGGCAAACATGTCGCACGAGCTGCGCACGCCGTTGAACAGCATTCTGATTCTCGGTCAGCAGCTCGGGGACAACACGACCGGCAACCTGTCGCAGAAGCAGGTGGAGTTTGCCAAGAACATCCACAGTGCCGGCTCGGACCTGCTCAACCTGATCAACGACATTTTGGACCTGTCGAAGATCGAGTCGGGCACCGTGACGGTCGAAGCGGAGGAGATGACCTTCCTCTCTCTGCGCGAAAGCGTCGAGCGCAACTTCAAGCACATCGCAGAGCAGAAGAATCTTCCGTTCCATCTGGGGTTCGAGCCGGGGCTGCCGCGCGCCTTCACCACGGACCCGAAGCGCCTGCAGCAAATTTTGAAAAATCTACTCTCGAACGCCTTCAAATTCACGTCTCACGGACACGTGGCCATGAATGTCCGGATCGCCACCGAAGGCTGGACGATGGAGCATCCGGTGTTGAGCCGGGCGCATACCGTCATGGCGCTGGCGATCAGCGACACAGGTATTGGCATCGCGCCCGAAAAGCAGAAGCTGATCTTCGAAGCGTTCCAACAGGCCGACGCCGGCACGAGTCGCAAATACGGCGGCACCGGCCTGGGTCTGGCCATCAGCCGAGAACTCGCAACGCTGCTCGGCGGCGAAATCAAGCTGACCAGCGAACCGAGGCAGGGGAGCACGTTCACATTGTTCCTCCCGCTGGTTTACACAGGCCCGTCGTCCACGGAGATCCGTCCGGCATCCGCCGCGTCCTTCCCTGGCCAGCCGCCAGCGCTGACGATTCTTCCAGTGGCCGGCGAAGAGAAAATCGCCGACGACCGGGATTCGGTGCAGGAACGAGATCTGGTCGTGCTGATCGTCGAGGACGATCCGCACTACGCGAGGGTGCTGTTGGGACTGGCGCGCGACAAGGGGTTCAAGGGCATCGTCGCGACCAGGGGAAAGCAGGCGCTGGATCTTGCGCTGGAGTACGTGCCGGCCGCGATCACGCTGGACATCTTCCTGCCCGACATGCTCGGGTGGACGGTGCTGAACAATCTGAAACTCAATCCAAAAACGAGACACATCCCGGTCCAGATCATCTCCCTCGAAGAAGAGCGGCAGCATGGTCTGGCGCACGGGGCCTTCTCGTATATGGTGAAGCCGGTCACAACCGAGGGACTGGAATCCTGCTTCGACCGCATCCGAAACTTCATCACTCCGCACCTCAAGCGGTTGCTGGTGGTGGAGGATAATGAGATCGAAAGCCGTAGCATCACCGAGCTGCTCCTGCATGACGACATCGAAATCGTCAATGTCGGCACAGGAGCCGGCGCGCTCGATGCGCTGCGCAACCAGTCCTTCGACTGCTGCGTACTCGATCTCCGGTTGCCGGACATGAGCGGGTTCGAGCTGCTCGACCAGGTCAAGGCCGATCCGACGCTTGGCAACGTGCCGATCGTGGTCTTCACCGGAAAGGACTTGAGCACGGAGGAGGAGCGCCGGCTCAAGGTGGTGGCCAAGAGCGTGGTGTTGAAGGACGTCCAATCCCCCGAACGGCTGTTCGACGAGACCGCGTTGTTCCTGCACCGCGTGGTCGGGGATCTCCCGGAACCCAAACAGCAGTTGCTGGAGCGTTTGCACCAATCCAACGAAGCGCTGCGCGGACACAAAGTGTTGGTGGTGGACGACGACGCGCGAAATATTTTCGCCCTGACCACCGTGCTGGAAAATCAGGACATGGAGGTCATCAGCGCCACCAATGGCCGACATGCCATTGAAATCATTGGAAACACCCCCGATCTCAGCGTCGTGCTGATGGATATCATGATGCCCGAGATGGATGGTTATACGACCATCAGAGAAATCCGTAAGCAGCCGGACTTCCGGTCGCTGCCGATTCTGGCCCTGACCGCCAAGGCCATGAAGGGCGACCGCGAGAAATGCCTGGAAGCCGGCGCCTCGGACTACGTCGCAAAACCCGTGAACACTGATCAGCTCCTTTCCATGTTGCGTGTGTGGCTGTACCGGTGAAGGTGCGAAATAACCGGAAGGGTAGTGCGAGATTGAAAATCTTGAAACACGGCCCGTACACTCACCAGGAGCAGGCACGGTCAGAGGGCATCTGCCCGCATAGAATGGGGTGGTGATCAGATCATGACGACCTTCA
>DASVBB010000146.1:0-4994 GCA_036376045.1 Nitrospira sp. | reverse complement strand
GTCAAATGCTCGAGATGCTCAGGGGCTCCCTGCTGTTTGAGGATATCGACGATCCGCTTCACGTCTTGAGCACGGGACTTCGGGCATACGAGCGTGGCATCCGGCGTATCCACCACTACCATATCGGTCAGACCGATCGTGGCTACAACCCGTCGGTCTCCATATACCACGGACCGCTGACTATCAATGTCGACGACCCGGCCACCTACGACGTTCCCGGCTTTGTCCTTTGGGGCGACTTCGTCCAAACTGCCCCAGCTGCCGACATCCGACCACTTGAAGGTCACCGGCACCATGGCTGCCTTCTCGGATTTTTCCATGACCCCGGTGTCGATCGAGATCGAGGGCAAGCGCCGATACTCCTCGTCAAGGGCGGCTCGCGCGGCGTTTTGCTCGAGCAACCGGCCGAGCCGGTCGATGCCGCGCGCAAGCACGGGCTGATGGCGGCGGATCTCTTCCAGAATCGTCGCGGCACGCCAGACAAACATTCCGCTGTTCCAAAAGTAATCGCCGGCCTTGAGATATTGCGCCGCCTTGGCCGCATCGGGCTTTTCAACGAAGCGGCCCACCCGATACCCCTTGAGCGTTCCCCGTTTGCCGAGCACCATCTTGCTATCGGGTTTGATGTAGCCGTAGCCGGTTTCCGGCCTCATCGGCTTAATGCCGAAGGTTACCAAAAGGCCTTGGGCAGCCAACTCGGCCGCCAGGGCCACCGCAGCGTCAAACGCCTTCTGCCCTTTCACAATGTGGTCGGCGGGAACCACCAACATGACCGCCTCGGGATCACGGCGCAACAGGTGGAGGGCCACCAGCGCGATGGCCGGGGCGGTGTTCCGTCCTTCCGGTTCGAGCACAAAATTGTCTTTCAACGCATCCTTCCACTCACCCAGCTGCACCCGGATGGATTCGGCCTGCGGAGGATTGGTCGAGATCATCACGCGTTCGGATGGCGCTCCTGTGACCACTCGACGCATCGTCTGCTGAATCAGCGTTTCATCGCCGATGATCTTCAACAGCTGCTTGGGAAACAACTGCCGGCTCAATGGCCAGAATCTCGTACCGCTACCGCCTGCCATAATTACCGGATACACGGTTGGCTTGTTCATTGGCCTTTGCCCCCAGTGGCCTTGACCGACTTGTGCTGGGCGGCAAGGATCATTTCGACGATTTCGCGCACCGCTCCCTCGCCGCCTTTCTTTTGACAGATATAGTCGACCACACCGGCCGCCTGCGGCATCCCGTCAGCAGGCGTCGCTGAGAATCCGACCGCCGCTAACGTGGCGACATCGTTGACGTCGTCTCCAATGTAGGCGACTTCGTCCATGGAAAGGCCGTGGCGTGCCACCATCTCACGGACCAGGGGCAGTTTGTCCATGACCCCCTGATGCACTTCAGGAATCATGAGTTTCTCGCCTCTCCAAGCCACAAGCTTCGTTCGCTCCTGGGTCACAATCGCCGTCTTGATTCCCGCCCGCTGCAGCAGTTTGATGCCCATGCCGTCGCGAGTGTTGAATTTCTTCATCTCCTCGCCGGACTCCGAATAGTACATGCCGGCATCCGTCAACACGCCATCCACATCGGTGGCGAACAGACGAATACGTTTGAGCCTCGCTGCCAAGGCTTTGCGTGGGCGTTTTCGAAGGGTCATACCGTACGTCTTTCCCTTGCGGGTGCTCCTAGGGCCATCTTACTGGCTCAGGCGGAGAGTTCAAAATAAAAAATTTAGGGGGCCGGACATCAGGCAGGCGAAAGAGAGGGCGTAACGGACTTCAAGAATCTCGCCAGTGCATCCTTCCAATGAGGGAGCGGGGAAAAGCGCTTCGCAAACCGGTCGTGGGAAAGCACCGAGTAGGCAGGCCGTTTCGCCAACCTGCCGGCTTGGGCCGTCGTAATCGGCAGGACGGTCGCCCGCGCTCCGGTCTGGCCGACAATCGCCTGGGCGAGCTCATACCAGGAGCAGTCGCCGCCGTTCGTCACATGGCAGAGACCCTGAAGATCGCTGAAGGCCAGTTGCTGGAGCGCACGAGCCAGGTCTTCGGCATAGGTCGGGCACCCGCGCTGGTCGGCTACAACTTCCAGCACCGGCCGCTCCTGCGCCAGTCGCACGATCGTCTTGACAAAATTATGGCCATCATGGCCGAACAGCCAGGCCGTCCGCACCACGAGCGCGTTTTGACTCAGCGTCAACACCGCCTGCTCACCTTCGTATTTCGACCGTCCGTACTGATTGAGCGGATGCGGAGCGTCCTGCTCCTGATACGGGCTCTGCTTCGTTCCATCGAACACATAATCGGTCGACACGTACACGAGGCGCGCATTGACGGCGTTCGCCGCCTCCACCACCCGCCGCGTGCCTTCCGCATTCACGGCGCGAGCCCGTTCAGGTTCTTGCTCGGCTTTATCGACATTGGTATAGGCGCCGACATGCAGGATGATCTGGGGATCGGCCCGCCTGATCTGCTCTGCGCAGGCCGGATTGGTGAGGTCGAAGTCAGGCAACTCCTTGAGGACGAGGTCTTCGCCTCCCAGGACCCGTTGCAACGCGTGGCCCAGCTGCCCGTTGGCTCCGGTGATCAGGATACGCATCGTGCCTACGCCGACAACCCTTCCTTCAGACGCTTCCCATACATCGCTTCGTAATAGGCGCGGAACTCTCCCGATTTGATCGGACGCCACCAGGATTCGTGCTCCCGGTACCATGCCACCGTCGCCTTGAGCCCGTCGTCAAAGGGAATGGTCGGCTGCCAGCCGAGCCGCGTCAGTTTCCGTGTCTCGACGGCATAGCGCCGGTCATGGCCCGGCCGGTCTTCGACGAACCGAATCAGCGATCGGGGTTTTCCCAACAAGACCAAGAGTTGTTCGGCGACGCCCAGATTCTCCCGTTCGTTGCCTCCACCGATGTTGTAGATCTGGCCCGGTTCGCCGTCGAGCAGGACTCGCTCGATGGCGGCGCAGTGGTCCTGAACCGCCAGCCAGTCGCGTCGCTGGCGGCCATTGCCGTACAGGGGGAGAGGCTGGTCGTCGATGGCATTGGTCACGAACAGCGGGATGAATTTTTCCGGATACTGGTTGGGACCGTAGGTATTGCTCCCTCGCGTTACCATGACGGGAAACCGATACGTGGTCCAGAAGCTCAAGGTCAGCAGATCACCTCCCGCCTTGCTGGCTGAGTAGGGACTCCGCGGCACGAGCCGGTCTTCTTCCGTGGATGTTCCGGTTTCAACCGATCCATAGACCTCATCGGTGCTGACCTGCACGAATCGCGTCACGCCCGCCCGGCGCGCTTCCTCCAGGAGGATACCTGTTCCGACCACGTCCGTTTTCGCAAAGCTGCCCGGATCGAGTATCGAACGATCAACGTGGGTCTCGGCGGCAGCGTTAATCACGCCGTCGATCCGATGCTCCTCCAACAGCTGTCTGACGAGGCCCTGATCGGCGATGTCGCCGTGGACAAATCGATATCGTGCGTCCCCGTCGAGATCCTGGATGTTTGCTGGATTGCCGGAATACTTGAGGGCGTCGAGGTTCACGACCGTATGGCCGCCCTGAACGACGAGACGCCGGACAAGATGCGAGCCGATGAACCCCGCTCCTCCCGTGACCAGAATGTTCATGCGAGTTCGAGCTTGTTCGCGCCGGTACGGCTGACGAGCTGATTGGCGAGATGCAGAGACTCGATCGTCCCGGCGTCGGTCCACCAGCCGTCGAGTACGTCCCATGTGAGAGTGCCCGCGGCGATGTAGGCGTTGTTGACATCGGTGATCTCCAGCTCACCGCGTCCCGATGGTTTCAACGTCTTGATGATGTCAAACACCGTGGCGTCATAGAAGTAGACGCCCGTCACGGCATAGCTCGACTGGGGATTGGCAGGCTTCTCTTCGATCCTGACGACCCGTTTGCCCTCCAGGACGGGGACTCCAAACCGCTGAGGGTCTTTCACATCCTTCAAGAGAATCTTGGCTCCCTGTTGCTGCTGCCGGAACGCCTTGGCGGCGCCGAGGATGTTGCCTTCGATGATATTGTCGCCCAGCATGACGCATACCGGCTTCCGGTCGGCAAAATGCTCGGCGAGCCGCAGGGCGTCGGCAATACCGCCCTCCCCTTCCTGGTAGGTGTAGTCCAGATGCTTCAAGCCGAATTCCTTCCCGTTGCCGAGCAGCTTGAGAAAGTCTCCCGCGTTGTTTCCGCCGGTCACGAGCATGATCTCCGTGACGCCCGCGTTGACCAACGTCTGGATCGGATAAAAAATCATCGGCTTGTTGTAGACCGGAAGCAGGTGCTTGTTGGTGACCTTGGTCAGCGGTAACAGACGCGTTCCAAGACCCCCGGCCAGTACGACACCTTTCATCGCTTCGTCCTTGCGGCGTTGTTCACGTCAGAGGTGAGATGGCTTGAGCTTTCCGGATGGTCACGGGCTGGTAGCTTGGAACCGCCTCCTGCAGCCACCGGATCAATGTGTCATCGTCTCCATCGCTCAGCGCGAGTTCCAGGCGCATCAGGCACTGTTTCAGGGCAACCATGGATGATGCACCGGTCCTGACGGCCCGTTGGATCTTCGGATGCAAGGTCGGCTCCACCCGTTCAGTATCTTCGAACAGCTCTTCGAACAGTTTCTCGCCCGGTCGCAATCCGGTATAGACGATGTGCACATCCTGATCCGGCACGAGGCCGGACAACACGATCATGTTTCTCGCCAAGTCGGCCACCTTGATCTGCTCTCCCATATCCAGCACGAACACATCCTCTCCGTGGCCCAGGACGCTGGCTTGGAGGACCAACTGGACAGCCTCGGGAATCGTCATGAAAAAACGTTTGATGTCCGGATGCGTAACCGTGACGGGACCGCCCTGTCGTATCTGCTCGGCAAAGCGCGGCACGACGCTGCCGTTGCTTCCCAGGACATTGCCGAAGCGCACGTCGGTGAACTTGGTCTGACCGTGCCGGTTGAGGCTTTGAATCAACTCCTCCGCCACGCGTTTCGTTGCCCCCATGAC
>DASVBB010000145.1:0-4231 GCA_036376045.1 Nitrospira sp. | reverse complement strand
TGGTGATCGAAGTCGCCGCAGCATTTACCGCGCTGGCAGGTGTCATGTCGCTGGTCATCAACATCAACAAGTTTTCGCTCCATTCGATCTATCGCAACCGGCTGATTCGGGCCTATCTGGGCGCCTCCCGTCTGAAGCAATACCACCAGAAACGCCGGCCGAATCTGTTCACGGGCTTCGATCCCGACGACAATATCCAGTTGCATGAGCTCGCGAGGCCGCATCACGTGATGAGAAAGCCGTTCCATATCCTCAACATCGCCATCAATCTCGTCCGGTCGGAGAATCTTGCCTGGCAGCAGCGGAAGGCCCAGTCGTTCACGGCGTCCCCGTTGTTTTGCGGGAGCTGGAATCTGGGGTACCGACGCTCGAGCGACTACGGGATCAGTGCACTACTCCGCAAGCCCAAAGCCATTTCGCTCGGCACCGCCTTGGCGATCTCCGGCGCGGCGGCCAGCCCGAATATGGGATATCACTCGGCACCTCCGGTGACGTTTCTATTGGCCTTCTTCAATGTCCGGCTCGGCTGGTGGTTGGGGAATCCGGGGAAGGCGGGACGATATACGTTTGACCACTCCTGCCCGCGCATCGCCGTTCGTCCGCTGCTGGCAGAAACATTTGGATTGACGGATGCCGCAAATCCCTATGTCTATCTCTCGGACGGAGGCCATTTCGAGAACCTGGGGCTGTATGAGATGGTGCTGCGGCGCTGCCACTACATTGTCGTCAGCGACGGCAGCTGCGACACGGACCGCTCGTTCACGGATTTAGGCAATGCCATTCGAAAAATCCGGATCGACCTGGGGATCGACATTGAGATCGAGACTGAACTGCTGGAACTCGAGGGGGAAGAGCGGATGAGCCGCGCGCATTTCGCACTCGGCATGATCCGGTATGATCGTGTCGATCGCGGCGCGCCGCCGGGGTTATTGATCTACCTCAAGCCCTCTCTAACGGGAAATGAGCCGGCCGACGTGACCGAGTATGCCAACGGTCACCCGGGATTTCCGCACGAGCCGACCGCAGATCAGTTTTTCGACGAATCGCAGTTTGAATCCTACCGCGCACTCGGCTTTCATATTGCCGACAAGGTCTTCACCCGCCCCATCACCAACCCGACCGGGGAAGCCGAGCAGTTGTTCGAACGCTTTCGGTCCGCACACTCGACGTCATCCTAAGCCGCTTATGTCCAGGCCGGACTCATGGAGCCGTTCGACGCGCGCCAGTGCGGCGTCCAGGCCAACGCGACCATCTTCACGGCGATATTGGCTTTCGCGGGCTTGAGCGTCACCGGTTCGAGCGTTTCCTGCAACGGATCGCTCGCCGCGGCCAGCGCGTCGCTTTCGGCCTTGAATTGTGCTTCAAGCTCAGCCAGCTGTTGCTGCAACGCGGCAACGTTTTCCTCCGCGAAATTCACATCTTGCGATTCTTTGAGCACCCGTCCTGCTCCTCGAATGGCCGTTGTGGCACGGCCGACATTGGCGGCACTGATCGTCTTCCGGCCCAAAAACGCGCCCAGGATCGAGGCGCCCACAGAGATGGCAGCCTGCATCTGACTCGATCGGGCTTCGGCCTGCTGCTTTTCTTTTTGCTGCTCCGCTCGCCTGACCCTTTCTTGCACGGCCGTGATCTTCGGGGCGTATTTCCGGCGAAGCGCGTCTGCGACCTTGTCCCGCTGCTCCCGTCCGGATTGTTGCAATCGGACGCGGAAGTCCCTCTCTGACTCTTCGGGGTTGGAGACCTGCCCGGTGCTTGGACTCTTGAGCAATGAGAGTTTTTGCGTCCGGAACAGCCAGCCTCCAAAGTCTCTGTTCCAGGTTTCATAATTCTTGGCTTTGCCGGCGACGCTGGGAAGCGCAAGGAACCGCGCCTCTGTCTCCGGCGTCTGGTCGAGATCTGCCGGCGTCACCCCGGCCGGTGCCGCACGATCCCAGTCGACGGTGACCGCTCCCTCGGTGATTGGGACGAGTACCGTCAGGTCTTGCATCGTCTCGATGCGCGTCTTGCTGTCGGCAAAGCGCACCTGAGACGACCCCAGCAACATCGGCGCATAGACCAATTCGCTTCCTTCCGGTTTCGCCCCGCGAATCGGCACGAAATGCTGTGGAACATCCGGAGGCAGGACCGGGCGCGCCGTCGCTCCCCCCTGCTGGGCGTTGAGGGAGGCGGCGGACGGCTGGGTACGCGGCCGCGGGACTTCCTCTCTGCGGTGATCCATCAGCATTTTGATTTGCGAGCGCGTCAGGGGGCCTCGCAGATACGAAAGACACCAGCGCGTTTCGAACGCGACCGGTTCGTCTTCATGAACGTTGTTCATGAGAAAGATGCGGTTGCCGAGCCCGGCCAGCGTCTGCTCCATGCGGCCCCTATCGAATTGCTTCCCGGCACTCGATGACGCGCCCTCCAATCCTTCCAGGACACGGGCCTTGTCGCGCTCCGTTTGTAGACGCCCGATGAACCAGGTGCCGGTGTTGGCCAGCCCTTTGTAATCGAGATCCACGGGATTTTGTGTGGCCAGCACGATGCCCAAGCCGAAGGCCCGCGCCTGCTTCAAGAGTGTCAGCAAGGGAAGCTTGGACGGTGGATTGGCGACCGGCGGGAAATAGCCGAAGATTTCATCCATATACAGGAGCGCACGCAGGCTGGTGGTTCCGGATTGGGCCCGCATCCAACCCACCACCTGGCTGAGCAGCAGTGTCACGAAGAACATCCGCTCGGCGTCGCTGAGATGCGCGATCGAAAAAATCGCCAACCGCGGCTTGCCGGAGGCCGTGTAGAGGAGTTGCTGGATGTCCAGCGGTTCCCCGTCGAGCCACGCCTGAAACCCCGGCGCAGCCAGCAGATTGTTGAGCTTCATGGCCAGAGCAAAACGGTCCTTCGACGGGAAAAAGGCTTCAATATCCAACACGCCGATTTTGGCCACCGGCGGCGACTGGATGCCCTGGATCAATGCGGCGAGGTCCATATCACCGGCTTGTTTCCAGGCATGGCCGAGAATCGTCGAAAGCAGAATGTGCTCCCGGCTCTGGATCGGATCGGCTTCAACGCCGATCAAGCCGAGGAGACCGGTCACCGTCGTGCTGATCCGATCGCGGAGCAGTTCCGGATCATGACGGACCTCTTCCTCGGGCGCGGCAAACGATTTGAGAATGGAAACGGACAGACCGGCGCTGCTCCCCGGCGTGTACAGGACGGCGTCGGCAGAATCCTTGAGCCGTTGAATGCGCGCGCCGTCCTGGCCCCATGCCGCCAATCCTTTTTTCCAGAGTTCCGCCTGCGCGCTCGCAAACTCGCCTGGAGCCATCCCCTTTTTCCGGGCATCGTCCTCATTGATCCACGGGAGGAAGTCCTCGCCTTTGAGCGTCGGAAACGTCAGCAAGAGATTCGCAAGATCCCCTTTCGGATCAATGATGATGGCGGGAATGTTGTCGATGGCCGCCTCTTCGAGCAGTGAGAGACAGAGCCCGGTTTTTCCGCTTCCGGTCATCCCCACGCAGACGGCATGGGTCACGAGATCCTTCGAGTCGTAGAGGAGCCATCCAGGCTTTGCCTGTCTTGTGGGCACATCGTACGGCCGGCCGAGGTAAAAGACGCCGAGCCGCTCGAAGTCCTGCGCACCTTCCGCTCCGGGAGCCTTCTGATCCGTGGGAGTCGCCTTCTTGCGTGGCATCGGTCCTCCGTCTGGCTGGAGATGGATGGAACTCGACCGCGCATTGTAGGGTGAGGGCTGACCGGCTGCAAGGCCACGCTCGACACCGGGCTGTCTCGGATGGAGAACACAGAGGAGAAACGAAAAGATGGGTGTGGGAGGCGGCAGCAGCCGCCTCCCGGTCGGGAGGGATTAGCTACCGCAGGCGATCTTCATCGACTCGATATCGTTGCTCATGTCAAGCTTCCCGAGCCTAGGCACGCGCTGCCCGGGAGCAAAGGCGAGCTCGGTCCCCTTAAAATCTTTCTCAGAATAGGCTTTGACGCGGGCATTGGTTCCCACAATCACGCTTTCGATGTCGTTATTCCAGTTCTTGCCACCCATATCTTTCAGTGAGGCAAATTCTTTCGGGCCTTGTATTTTGTAGTGAGCATCATCCATGTCGAAATTGTCATCGTCGAACACCTCGACATAGCAATTCTTATCGACGACCTGCGTTTCCAGATCCGCGGCGAAGGCCGGCACGACAGAAAACGCGATCCCGGCGACGATCGGCAATCCAAGTCTCAGAAAGAACATGAT
>DASVBB010000142.1:0-3055 GCA_036376045.1 Nitrospira sp. | reverse complement strand
CAAGAAGTCGAGGGCATTCCCGTATTCAACACGGTCGCCGATGCCGTCAAGAAGACCGAGTGCGACACCTCCCTGATCTTCGTGCCGCCGCCGTTTTGCGCCGACGCGATTCTTGAAGCCGCCGACGCCGGGATCAAGCTGGTCATCTGCATCACGGAGGGGATCCCCGTGAACGACATGGTCAAGGTCAAGCGGGCGCTCCGCGGCCGCGATGTCCGGTTGATCGGACCCAATTGCCCTGGCGTCATCACCGTGGATGAGGCCAAGATCGGTATCATGCCGGGGTTCATTCATAAAAAAGGCATCGTGGGTGTCGTCTCACGCAGCGGCACCCTCACCTATGAAGCGGTACATCAACTGTCGACGTTGGGATTAGGGGAAACGACCTGCGTCGGCATCGGCGGCGATCCGGTGAACGGCACAGGCTTTGTCGACGTACTGCCCTTGTTCGAGAAGGATCCCGAGACCCAGGCGATCGTGATGATTGGTGAAATCGGCGGCGATGCGGAGGAAAAGGCCGCGGAGTTCATTAAGAAGCACGTGAAGAAACCGGTGATCAGCTTCATCGCCGGCATTACGGCGCCGCCGGGGCGCCGCATGGGTCATGCCGGTGCAATCATCTCCGGCGGCAAGGGCACCGCCAACGAAAAAATGAAGGCGCTGGAAGCAGCCGGTGTCCGGGTGGTGAAGAACCCTGCTGAAATCGGCAACGCCGTCAAAAAGGCCCTGGGTCGCTAAGCTACCCGCTCTTCAGCAGCCGGGATGCGGCAGAGTTCCTGCAGTCGGTCTGCCCATATCCAGGGCGACCCTTCATCCTCGTGCTTGCAGTAGACGTAGCAGCTTTTCCCCAAGCCGACCCTCTTTCGAAACCTGCCGGCCCACTCCTCAAGATTCCTTTCGTCATAGACGCTTCGACGTAATCGCACATACGAGAAGTCCGCGGTGTCCCGCCAGTCCGCCGGCCGCTCGTCGGTATCAGCCGCGACCCATGACACATTGAATCGTTGAAGCAGGGTTTCGATGGCCGGGTCGTGCCAGGACTCGTGACGAAACTCGATCGCCCAGCGCTGGCTCGTTGGCAGTTGATCCAAAAAGGCTGTGAGCCTGTCGTCGTCGCGTTTCAGGTTCGGCGGTAGTTGGAGCAACAGCGGACCGAGCCGATTCGAGGCCGCCAGCGGTTTTAGCCGGTCCAGCATGACTCGAATGAAGTCGTAACACTCGGGCTTAAGACGCAGCCGGTGCGTAATTTGCCGATGGACTTTCGGAGTAAAGAGAAAGTGAGGCGGTGTCGAGGCCAGCCAATCGGCCACAGCTTTCTCCGAAGGAAGACGATACCATAGCCCGTCTAGTTCCACGGTGTCGTATCGCGTGGCGTAATAGCCGAGAAACCCGACTGGCTTGAGTTCCGGCGGATAAAATCTGCCAGGCCCTTGCCATGGTTTGTACGAATAGCCCGACAAGCCGATATGTGCCTGCGCCATGGATTTTCACCTACGCGGAGGTATTGTACCGGTGGATAGCGCACGCGCTTATACGGCAATACCCCAGAGGTGCTTGGCGAACACCCCGATGCCATAGGTGACGCCCACGGCGATGGTAAGGATCATGAGATTGAGCAGGATGCGCCTCATGATGTCCATGCCGGACAAGAAGGAGAGGATGGTCGACACCACAATCACCATGAGGCCTGCCGTAAGGACAGAATAGAGCGCGCTCGTGGCACCAACGATGACCGGTAATACGGGGACAACTGCGCCGGCAATGTAGGCGGTTCCGACGACCAGCGCCGATCCCATCGGCGATTCTTCCATCGGCGCGACGTCGGAGGCTTCTCCCAGGAAGATTTTCTTGGCGATCTCGGTCGTTTTCACCTCCTTCTCGCTGCTCAGCGCGAGGAATGCTCCGGCGCCCATCGAAAGGGCTCCTGCCACCGCGGTCGTGGATGCCGCGACCAGTACCATGGAGGCTTCCCCGAATGCGCCGAAAAAGCCGCTGACGGCACCGAGAATTTCCACGAGCCCGTCATTCAATCCAAGAAAAATGTTCCGGATTTTCTCCGCGTTGATCTTGCGCTCGGTCAGCGCCGTCACGAGCACGTCCTCGTGCTTGAATTCGTCCATGAGAATGCCGTGTAAGGCCTCGCCAAGCGGCTGACCCTGGTATTCGCGCCAAAGGGCGAGGTACTTGCGGATGCCGTGCACCTCAATCGCTTCGAGCACCAGATGGACGGCAGTCGATCCGAAGAGCTTACACACGAACATCAGGAACGACAGTTTGAGCCGGCGTCCCGGGTTCAGTTGGTCGAGCGATAGGCTGAAAAAGCGCTTCCAAAACGCCAGGTGCGCGGTTTCGACGGTGATCAGTTCATCTAAGGTGTGATGCACGTCCGGCTGGGTAACATGCCTGAGGGCCTGGTAGAGAGAGAGATCAAAGAGTTCATCCAGAACGAGTGTTCTCGCGAGTTGAGGATCATGGAGAGGGATAGGCTTCATCTTACATTCGGCGCGAGGTCATCACCCACAGCGGTGGGCGGTTAGAGGCGGGAATCATATCAGAGATTGAAGGTCGACCGGAGATTCCGCACGAAACTACAGAGGTATCCTCCATGATCCACTGGATCAATTCCAATACATCCAAAGTATTCCTATCGATGCATAGGGGTGAGTCACCTCTACAGCAACGTCCCTAATAGGGACTGGTAATCCCTTGATCAATTGAGCACTTGATTGTCGCTTCCTACCCGCCGATCCAACGGAGTTGGGGGGTACATTTCATGCTTGGCCATCAGAGCGGAGGCGTGTGTTCCATGTCCGGTACCGAGCTTCCAATACGTCCCTCCTATGATCCCCAGAGCCTATTGAACGCCCAGCCGGTGATGGTTGCCGTCATCGATCCAGCCACTTACACGATTCAATTTCAAAACGAAACCGGCCTACAACGACTAGGAAACCTTTCCGGACGAAGCTGTTATGAAGCCATAGCCGGCTGCCCCACACCTTGTGCGTTCTGCAAGATGCCTCAGGCATTGAGCACAGGGGAAGTGACGGTGAATGAG
>DASVBB010000140.1:0-3410 GCA_036376045.1 Nitrospira sp. | reverse complement strand
CCGGCGCATTTAACAAGAGAGGTTCGATGACCCGCCCCGGTCCTTCCCGCGTCGTCTTGATTACCGGTGCCTCGACGGGAATCGGCGCTGCCTGCGCCATCGGTTGCGCGTTGCGCGGCATGACCGTGTTCGCCGGAGTTCGCAATCTTATGGCCGGTGCTGCACTCAACGCGGAAGGCGGCGCGGCCATCATTCCGCTTCAACTGGATGTCACGGATCGTGAATCGATCACACGGGCCGCTGACAGCGTGAAGCGTCATGTGGGCGACTCGGGGCTCTACGGCCTCGTCAATAATGCCGGCATTGCGATCGGCAGTCCGTTGGAGCTCATTCCTCTGGATCAGTTACGCAAGCAACTCGAAGTCAACGTCATCGGTCAGATCGCCGTGACCCAAGCCGTACTTCCGCTGTTGCGTCGCGCGCGAGGGCGCATTGTGAACATGGGTTCGATTGCCGGCCGCAGCACGATCCCGATGATGGGGCCCTATTCGGCGTCAAAGCACGCGCTGGAGGCACTGACCGATGCCTTACGGCTGGAGCTGTATCCCTGGGGGATCGAGGTGTCGATCATCGAACCGGGCGCCATTGCCACGCCCATCTGGGACAAGTCCCTCAAAACTTCGTTGGACGTCGAAACGGGAATACCCGCTGATGGCAAGCATCTGTATGAAGCTGCGGCGAAGGCTGTCAGGGAAGGGGTGGGCCAGGCTGCGGCCCGCGCGATTCCGGTCGATGCCGTCGTCAAGGCCGTCCTGCACGCGCTGACGGCCAGGCGGCCGAAAACACGGTACCTCGTCGGCCGCGATGCGAAGCTTCGGACTGTGATGTTGAGGTGGCTTCCGGACCGGCTGCAAGATTGGATTCTGAAAAAGGTTCTTCATCTTCCCTGACGTGGGGAATCAGAGAGCCTTTTTCTCAATTTGAGATTTGAGGTCTGAGATTCGGCTGAAGGGTGTAATTCGGCGTTCAACCGACCAAATCGGGGTTCAGCCGATTCAGCGACTTAATGGAGAGGGCCTTGATCTCGTTGTAGATGATGGTGCGTCCCGCCTGACGAAGCCGGGAGAAGATGCCTTCCACGATCACTTGATCGCCTTCCTTCACTTCCACTTGCCCGAGACCGATGACTTTCACGGTGCCGGATTGATCCTTCAGAAGGAATCCGTACGCCGGTTGACCTTGCCGGTTGGTGGCGAGTTGCACGTTCGTCACTTGTCCAGACACGACGACTTCCTGCCGGTCGTATTGATCGGGATGCGCGATGATGTCGGCCAGATCCAGCAGGCTGGACGCGGAGACGACGCTCGCACTCAGCATGAAGGCTATGAAGAGGAGCGACAGAATATGTCGAATAGCCATGGTACGACTCACTATAGCCTATAAGGCTGAAATTGCAACCGGAACTACCATTTACCGCCGCCCGTGAGATCGGGGTGATGCTCGCCGAACATGCTTTTGAGCACGTGTTCTTTCATTTCATTCGTCATGGGTTCGGCGGGCTTCTCGGTCAGTTGGGCCGGCTCGTGTGACGTTGGCGTGCTGCGCGCCAACAGGGCTTCATCAAGCGCCTCGGGGGATGCATCAAAATCGTTCACGACGGCGGCCAGGCGTTGAAGACCGAAGAGACTTCGCGTGATCTCGGAGTGAACGGCATTGGAACTGGCGCCCTGGACGAGCGCGAGCCAAAACTTCGATTCCACGTCTTCGTTGAGGGTACCCCAGGCCATTGCCGACAGCTTTTCGAGCAGTTGTGTTTCCGTGCGCTCGAGGCCGTCATATGTGGACATGGATCGCTCCACCGGACGCGTGGCAAGGACGGCAAACGTCTCCTTCCATAAATCTATCGGTGGGGTCTGCGAGCCCGTTGCCGGGTTTTCACGCTGGAGCGCGGCCTGCAGGGCCTGCATGTACTGCGCCATGTATTTGACCTTCCGCGCCGCAAGGCTTCCTGCCGGAAGGCCCCAGATGTGACAGACTTCATGGTCTTGAAGCGAGGCAAAATCGGCGGTCTGACGTTCCCGTTCGGCGAGATCGAGCCGCTTGCGGTATTTGTCCGCGAGCCTGAAGTTGGTCTGCAGCTCGATGCCCAGCCGCTGCTGCTGATATTCCTCGAGGGTCAGTTCCTTCGCCTCCCACCGCTGTTCGAGGGCGCGAAGCGCCGGTTTCGGCAATGCCGTCCGGGCCTGTGCTTTGAGTTGCGCAACGGCCTCTGGAGCCATGCCGAACTTGCTCGTCAGCAAGGCAGCAGCCCGATCGGCCATGGCGGTGCGCAATGCGGTCAGCTTGGCAAGACTGTCGCACTGGAGCCGCATGCGTTCCCGTTTCAGCCGGACATGCCGCAGGTACTGATCGCGCTTCTCAGTCACGGACCTGATGGCATCCTGAGTCAGGACATTGTGCGTCGGTTTGGAGCCGGCGACGCACCGGGGGTCCGGCCGATCGGCGGTCATGTACTTGATTTCGTCCTCGGTCACATCGAAGTGCTGAAGCAGGATCAGGCGCAGCATGATGCGGCCCTGGATCGGCATGTTGTTGATGACCGATTCGATGAGTTCCGGGGTCAACGGGGAAGCGGCAGCGGCTGTAGTGGTTGTCATAGGTTGTTACGCGGTTCCTGTTTTTTGAGCTTCGAGGTAGAGCGCCACATACTCACGGATGTCCTGAATGGATCCGGTAGAGAACAGCTCGCGGGGGATTTCCACGCGCGTCAGTGTGGCAGGATTGACGCCTCGTTCAGCCGCGTATTCTTCATCGATGTACAGGCTGACGGACCCGTCGGCATGGCGGATGGCATACAGGGCGTCGTTCTCGGACATACCGGGCGGCTGCCTCCCACGTAAGCCACTACTCGTAACATAGGCGGAATCGGGCTGTCAAAAAGGGAAAGCGGCGATTATTTTGGAGAAAAGATAGTCAGGAATGTGGGCTTGGCCTGCTCCGACGACAGGTAAAACCGCATGGTCCCATCACTGCTTGGCTCCGCAAACTTGCTCCGTTCCAGACTACGTCCAAACGGAGCTTCGAACACTGCGCCTCGCCATCGCCGTCTCGCATCCACGGTTGAGAACGGCGACCGCAGTGATAGGACCATGCAACCTGTCGCAAGTCGCTGCCAGCCCGCATTCCTCTCTTGCCAGCCATGGAGGGGAAGGGGAGAACGATTGAACCCCATCAATGGTGCAAGTCAGTGCAAGCTGTGAGTGGACTTTAAGAGAATATCCCGGCGCCAGAGGATATAGATAGTGGAGATGACGACGGCGACGAGGAGTGTGTTCCTGATCCGCCCCGGACCGAAGCAGGCCAGGTTGACCATGCCGTTCGTAAACCCGTAGGCGGCATACACCAAATACACGAGAAAAGCCCATCGGCGGAGCCTCACGAATCCATATCCCACCGCGAGGTGAAGGGCG